>JAYVMH010000293.1:0-12834 GCA_043759015.1 Actinomycetota bacterium | reverse complement strand
GCGCGGTGCACCCCGAGGGCGAGGGGCAACGCCGGCCGTGGCGGACGGAGCTCGCCGAAGGCGTCAAGTGGTTGTGGGCCAACCCGCTGCTGCGATCGATGGCGATCATCCTCGGATTGATGAACATGGCATCCAGCCTCAGCGGCGCCATGTTCGTCCTGTTCTCCCAGGACGTCTTGAACGTGTCGCCGCTGACGTTCACGATCATGGGGTTCGGGTTCGCCGTGGGCGCGATCATCGGCGGCTACGCCGCTCCTTGGATGTCGATGACGTTCGGCAGTGGCGCGTGCCTCGCGATCACGCTCGCGTCAGGGGCGGCGACACAACTGCTCGTCGGACTCTCGTCGTCGTGGCCACTGACCGCGGTGATCTTCGCGATCGGGTCGCTCCTCGGCAGCACCTGGAACGTCATCACCGTCAGCCTTCGCCAGACGATCATCCCGCCCCACCTCCTCGGCCGAGTGAACAGCGTCTATCGGTTCTTCGCCTGGGGCATGATGCCGATCGGCGCGGCGCTCGGCGGGCTCGTGGTGGCGGTGGGCGAGCAGTTCGTGAGTCACGAGATGGCGCTGCGTTCGGTGTGGTTCGTCGATGCGGGCATCCACAGCGTGCTGTTCCTCGTCGGTCGTCGCGTGCTCACCACGGAACGGCTGGAAGCGGCCCGCGCGGCAGCGGCCGTCCACCCGCAGAAGGAGACGGTGTGAGCGATTCCACAGCTTCGCCTCCACCGGACCTGGCGATCGATCGGCGGGCAGCGGTACGACGGATCGAGCTCGGTGTGGGGTCGTCGGTCGACGCGGGGTCGTGGGTCGACCTGGTCGACGGGTTCGTGCGCGATCCATCCGAGGTGCTCCGCGAGCTTGTTGCAACGACGTCCTGGGTGCAGAACGAGGTGCTGCGCTACGACCGCTACGTGCCCGAGCGCCGGCTGAGCGCCGGTGTGCGCGCGACATCGCACCCGATGCTCCGTCAGACCGACCTCCACCTCCAGGCCACCTACCGCGTTCCGTTCGACGGTGTCGCGGCGATCCAGTATCGCAACGGCGACGACTTCCAAGGGTTGCACAGCGACCGGGAGATGCGCTGGCTCGACGACACCCGCATCGCCATCGTGGTGCTGGGGCAACGACGCCCGTTCGTGATACGCCCACGTACGCGATGGACCGATGCCATCGCCCAGAAGGTGCCCGCGGGGGAGGGCGTCGACGACCTCGTGCTCCTGCCGGGCGACGGCGATCTGCTCGTGATGGGTGGGGCCTGCCAACGCGACTGGCTGCACGGCGTACCGGCGGCGGACGCGCCCGACACGCGCGTGTCGCTGACGTGGCGATGGACGAGTCGTCGCGGCCGGCCGGACACGAATCCTGGCTACTTCGAGGGTCGGCAGTTCAGCGATGCGCCCCGCCGGCCCGGTACCCGCCAGGGGCGTTCCGCATGATGGAATTCAGGGGACGGTTGTGCCGGTTATCGATGTGACAGCGGTCGCATCGAGGGCCGTCGTGGCATACGATGGTTCGTCGTGAGGGACTCGCCGCAACCCCCGGATGTCGAACAGCTCGTGGGCGGGTACGCGTCGTGGGCAGGTGGGCTGATGCCTGCGCTCCATGCGGTGCAGCACCACGTGGGCTACATCGATCCGTCGCTCGTGCCGATGCTCGCGGAGACGTTCAACCTCTCGGTCGCCGAGGTCCACGGCGTGGTCAGCTTCTACAAGGACTTCCGCACCACACCCCCGGCCGGGCCCCTCGTGCAGGTGTGCCGCGCCGAGGCATGCGCCGCCCGGGGAGGCGCGTCGCTGTACGAGCGTGCTCGCGAGGCGGCTGCTGGTCAGCCCGTCGAGGTCGAGGAGGTGTTCTGTCTCGGGCTGTGCGCGCAAGGCCCAGCGGTCGCCGCCGGGGGCCGACTGCACGTCGGCGTGGGCAACGACGACATCGGCACGATCATCGGGTCGGTCGCCCGACGGGTCGTTCGTGGTGAGGCTCCCGCAGCGGGACTCGACAGCTCGGGCGCCGGCGTCGCGGTGTACGTGCCTCGCGACGCGGCATCGAGGGCGGCCGGTGCGGACGACGTTGCCGCTGCATTTGCTGCGCACCCCGGGGTGCGGCTGGTGCGGAACGGTTCGCGAGGAATGCTCTGGCTCGAGCCGCTCGTCGAGATCGGCACGGCCAACGGTCGTGTTGCGTACGGTCCGGTGTCCGCAGCCGATGTACCCGAGCTGTTGGCGGCCGGTGCGCTCTCGGGAGCGGCCCATCCGCTCTTCCTCGGCCCGGTCGACGAGCTCGCGTGGTTGAAGGGCCAGCAACGCGTCACGTTCGGTCGCGTGGGTGTGGTGGACCCGCGCGACCCCGACGACTACCTCGCCCATGGTGGGATGCAGGGGCTCCGGCGGGCGCTCGGCATGCCGCCCGCCGACGTCGTGCGCGAGGTCGTCGACAGCGGGTTGCGTGGTCGCGGTGGCGCCGCGTTCCCGACCGGCATCAAGCTCCGCACCGTGCTGGACACTCCCGCGGATCGCAAGTACATCATCTGCAACGCGGACGAGGGCGACAGCGGCACGTTCGCCGACCGGATGCTGATGGAGGGCGACCCGTTCCTCGTCCTCGAGGGCATGGTGCTCGCCGGGTGGGCCGTCGGGGCGAACGACGGTTTCATCTACGTTCGCAGCGAGTACCCGGACGCGATTGCCGCGATCGAAGCGGCGATCGCCGTTGCCGAGGCACGCGGCTGGCTCACGGGCGCCGGGTCCACCGCGGGGGTGATCGGCACCGATTTCGTTTTCCGATTGCACGTGCGAATCGGAGCCGGCGCTTACATCTGCGGTGAAGAGACCGCGCTGATGGAGAGCATCGAGGGTCGCCGCGGCATCGTGCGCGCCAAGCCACCGCTGCCGGCGATCGAAGGCCTGTGGGGCAAGCCCACCGTGATCAACAACGTGCTCAGCCTCGCCGCGTTGCCGTCCGTGCTCGCCGACGGGGCTGCGGCGTACGCGTCGCTCGGCATCGGGCGCAGCCGTGGCACCCAGGTGGTGCAACTGGCGGGCAACGTCGCACGCGGTGGCATCATCGAGGTGCCGTTCGGTGTCACGGTGCGCGAGATCGTCGAGCAGTGGGGTGGCGGCACCTCCAACGGCCGCCCGATCCGCACTGCACAGGTGGGTGGCCCACTCGGGGCGTACCTGTCCGCCGAGCAGTTCGACCTGCCTCTCGACTACGAGGCCTTCAACGCCGCAGGCGCGCTGCTCGGCCACGGCAGCATCGTCGTGTTCGACGACACGGTGGACATGGCCGCGATGGCCCGCTTCGCGATGGAGTTCTGCGCCGCCGAGTCGTGCGGTAAGTGCACCCCGTGCCGCATCGGCAGCACGCGTGGCGTGGAGCTGATCGACAAGATCGTGGCGGGTGTCGATCGCGACCGGAACATCGAGACGCTGGTGGATCTGTGCGAGGTGATGGCCGATGCATCACTGTGCGCGATGGGCGGCTTCACACCGCTGCCGGTTCGCAGCGCGCTCGACAACTTCATGAGTGACTTTCAAATCGACTCGAAGGGGGTTTGCGCATGACGCTCAGTCTTTCCATGCTGCTCGACGATCACGACATGGGTACACCGGCGCCGGATCGCGACCTTCGCGAACCGGCCCCCACCACCGTCGAGGTGACCATCGACGGGCACACGGTCCGCGTCGCCGAGGGGACGTCGGTGATGCGTGCCGCCTCGATCTGTGGGGTCGACGTCCCGAAGCTGTGCTCCACCGACCGCCTCGATCCGTTCGGCTCGTGCCGCCTGTGCCTCGTCGAGATCGACGGTCGCAAGGGCACTCCTGCGTCGTGCACCACGCCGGTCGCGCCGGGCATGAACGTCACCACCCAGTCACCCAAGCTCGAGCGCCTGCGCCGCGGGGTGATGGAGCTGTACATCAGCGACCACCCGCTGGACTGCCTCACCTGCGCAGCCAACGGCGATTGCGAGCTGCAGGAGATGTCCGGGGCGGTCGGGCTGCGCGAAGTCCGCTATGGCTACGCGGGCGACAACCACCTGCAGCTCGGCAAGGACACGTCGAACCCGTACTTCACGTTCGACTCGTCCAAGTGCATCGTGTGCTCGCGCTGCGTGCGAGCCTGCGAGGAAGTGCAGGGCACGTTCGCGCTCACCATCGAAGGCCGCGGTTTCGGTTCGCGTGTGGCAGCCGGCTTCAAGGGTTCGTTCTTCGAGAGCGATTGCGTCAGCTGCGGTGCGTGCGTGCAGGTGTGTCCGACCGCGACGCTCACCGAGAACACCGTGATCGAGATGGGCCAGCCGCGGCGCACCGTGCTCACGACGTGTGCCTACTGCGGCGTCGGATGTTCGTTCAAGGCGGAGATGCAAGGCGAGGAAGTCGTCCGCATGGTGCCGTACAAGAACGGCGGCGCGAACGAGGGCCACTCCTGTGTGAAGGGTCGCTTCGCGTGGGGCTATGCCACCCATCCCGATCGGCAGCTGCACCCGATGATCCGCGAGTCCATCACCGACGAGTGGCAGGTCGTGTCGTGGGACGAAGCGATCGCGCATGCGGCGTCGCGGCTGAAGGACATCCAAGCCCGCCACGGCCAGAACTCGATCGGCGGCATCACGTCGTCGCGGTGCACCAACGAAGAGGTGTTCGCGGTGCAGAAGATGGTCCGCACCGCGTTCGGCAACAACAACGTGGACACCTGCGCCCGCGTGTGCCACTCGCCCACAGGGTTCGGCCTGTCGCAGGCGTTCGGCACCTCGGCGGGTACGCAGGACTTCAAGTCGGTCGAGTCGACCGATGTCATCCTCCTCATCGGCGCGAACCCGACCGAGGCTCATCCCGTCTTCGCGTCGCGGATGAAGAAGCGGCTTCGGGAGGGCGCGCAGATCATCGTCGTCGACCCGCGGCGCATCGACCTCGTCCGGTCGGCGCACGTGGAGGCGGCGCACCACCTCCAGTTGCGCCCGGGCACCAACGTCGCGATCGTCAACTCGCTTGCCCACGTGATCGTCACCGAAGACCTCGTCGATCATCGCTTCGTGCAGGAGCGGTGCGACCCCGCAGAGTTCGCCGCGTGGGCGGCCTTTGTCGCCCGACCGGAGAACAGCCCGGAGGCGATGGAGGCCGGTACCGGCGTGTCAGCCACCGAGGTGCGCGCCGCGGCTCGTCTGTTTGCAGCCGCCGGCAACGGCGCCATCTACTACGGCCTCGGCGTCACCGAGCACAGCCAGGGCTCCACGATGGTGATGGGCATGGCCAACCTGGCGATGGCGACCGGCAACCTCGGTCGCGACGGCGTCGGCGTCAACCCCCTGCGTGGTCAGAACAACGTGCAGGGATCATGCGACATGGGCTCGTTCCCGCACGAGCTGTCGGGCTACCGCCACGTCAGCGATCCCACGACCCGTTCGCTGTTCGAGTCGCTGTGGGGGCATCCGATCCAGCCCGAGCCCGGACTTCGTATCCCGAACATGTTCGACTCGGCGATCGATGGTCACTTCAAGGGCTTGTTCGTGCAGGGCGAAGACATCGCTCAGAGCGATCCGAACACCGTCCACGTGATGCACGCGCTCACTTCGATGGAACTGGTGATCGTGCAGGACCTGTTCATCAACGAGACGGCGAAGGTCGCCCACGTGTTCTTCCCGGGCACGTCGTTCCTCGAGAAGGACGGCACCTTCACGAATGCCGAGCGGCGCATCAATCGAGTCCGTCCGGCGATGCGGGCCAAGACCGGCAAGCAGGAATGGGAAGTCGTGTGCGAGCTGGCCGCAGCGCTCGGCGCTCCGATGCACTGGGAGGACTCGGCCGCGATCATGGACGAGATCGCGCAGCTCACGCCGACGTTCAAGGGCGTTTCGTTCGCCAAGCTCGATGAGATCGGCAGCGTGCAGTGGCCGTGCAACGACGCGAAGCCGATGGGCACGCCGATCATGCACGAGGGCACGTTCGTGCGCGGCCTCGGTCGCTTCACCGTCACGCCGTACGTCGCCACCGAGGAGAAGAGCAACCGGCGCTTCCCGCTGCTGCTTACCACCGGGCGCATCCTCAGCCAGTACAACGTCGGCGCCCAGACGCGCCGCACGGACAACGTGCAGTGGCACGGCGAGGACGTGCTCGAGATCCACCCTGCCGACGCCGAGGAGCGAGGCGTTCGCACCGGCGACGTCGTCACGCTGGCGAGCCGTGTGGGAGCCACCACGCTCCACGCCGTCGTGTCGGACCGCATGGCGCAGGGCGTCGTCTACACCACGTTCCATCACCCGGTCAGCGGCGCCAACGTGGTCACCACCGAACACAGCGACTGGGCCACCAACTGCCCCGAGTACAAGGTCACCGCGGTCCAGGTTTCGCCGGGCACGTCGGTCGCCACCGCCGAGCTCGACCACCCCGAGCACCGCCTGGGCGCGCTGGTGCGGATGGCCAACCAGATCGCCAGGCAGATGGCCGCCGACCCGAACGCGGACGCGGTCGCGGCGACGGCGTATCACCTCGATCGGTTCTGGGAGCACGAGATGAGGGTCGACCTCGCCCGCGCCATCGAGGGCGGCACCGTCACCCTCGACGACGTCGCCGTGCGCGCAATGGAACGTCTCGCCGTCACGGCGTAGCGCGTCAGGTCCGAGGCGTCAGAGGCGGACGGCGAGCGCGGCGATCTCGTCGGCCGCGGCTCGCACCAACGGAGCGATCTCCTCGATGCGTTCGGGCGTCATTCGCAACGACGGCCCCTGCACACCGACCGCGGCCCGTACGTAGCCGTCGTGGCTGAGCACGGGAGCGGCGACCCCGTTCACCCCGAGGTAGCGCTCCTCGTGATTCGTCGCGTAACCACGCGCCCGGATCGTGGCGAGCTCGTACGCGAGCGCCGATCGGTCGCAGATCGTATGATCGGTGAAGCGGGGAAGGTTCGGTAGCTGTGCGGCCGCCACCTCTGGTGCTGCGTCGCCGAACGCGAGCATCACCTTGCCCATCCCCGACGCGTGCATCTGCAGTTCCGCACCCGACGGATGGTCGAACCGAAGGGGCTGGGGAGACAGCGCCTGGAGCACCACGACGACGTCGTTGTTCCGTCGCACACCCAGGCTGACCGATTCGCCTGTCCGCTCGCACAGGTGGGTGAGCGTCGGCTTGGCGAGGTGGTAGCCCGATTGCTCCAGCGCCCGCTGGCCCAGGATCGCGATCTCGATGCCGAGGCGGTAGCGCTCGGTGATCGGGTCCTGTTCCATGAAACCGGCTGACACCAACGCCCGCATCAGTCGGTGCGCGGTGCTGATGTTCAGGCCGACGGCCTTGGCGATCTCGGTGATGCCGAGGGGCCGGGCGTCGACGCGGAAGCATTCGATGATGGCGATGGCGCGTTCGACCGCCTGCGTGCCCGGGCGCGACTCCGAGTGGTCGCCGAGGTTGCTCATCCGCGCCAGTGTGCCACGGTCGCCGTGGACCGGCGGTGACGGTGATCAGGCCGCGACGGCGAGGAACTGATCGACGTCGGCGTCGACCTGGGCGCGGCTGCGCACGTGGTCGACCAGCGACATCACCCGGTCTCGCAACGCCGGGTCTGCCAGGTCGCGGCGCGACACGTGCACGAACCGCCACAGCGCGCTGCGAACGACGATGCCTTCGTCGCCGTTCGCATCGACGTACAGGTGCACCCTGCGCACCTGGTCGGCGGGGATGCGACGACCGAGAACGCCCCGGCTGGCAATCTCGTCGGCGGAGACGTCGTATCGCATGATGACACCGTAACGCCTCATGGTGGAATTGTCACGCGTGGAATCATATTTCACAATCTGGCAAAACCGATTGCACTGGTCGGGTATCGACGGTATTGTCGACCAATCGTGTCAACATTGTTCGCCCCCCGAACCGGCCACGGCATGATGCGTGCGGTCGCCCTGATCACCATTGCTGGGTTGGCCGCCGCGGCATGCGGCAGCGCAGCGACCACCAGTGCAGGGTCGAGCAGCGCCTCGTCCACCACCGTCCGCCTCGGCTTCTTCTCGAACGTCACGCATGCTCCCGCGCTCGTGGGTGTCGCCGAGCACACGTTCGCCACCCGACTCGGCGCGGCCACCACGTTGAAGACGTTCGCATTCGCCTCCGGCACCCCCGCCGTCGAGGCGCTGCTTGCCGGCTCGCTCGACCTCACGTTCGTCGGGCCCAACCCGGCGATCAACGCCTATGCCAAGACCCACGGGGCCGTGCGGATCATCGCCGGCTCCACATCCGGTGGGGCGTTCCTCGTCGTCAAGCCCGACATCACCGACGCCGCGCAGTTGAAGGGCAAGAAGCTGGCAAGCCCGTCGCTCGGCAACACCCAGGACGTCGCGCTGCGAGCCTGGCTGAAATCGAAGGGGTTCACGACATCGGCGGAAGGCGGCGGCGACGTGGCCATCATCCCGCAGTCGAACCCCACGACGCTCGATGCGTTCAAGGTTGGCTCGATCGACGGCGCGTGGGTACCCGAACCGTGGGCCACTCGGCTGGTCGATGAGGGTGGGGGCAAGGTACTCGTCGACGAACGCGATCTCTGGACCTCCACCAACCGACAGTTCGTCACCACCCACCTGCTCGTTCGTCGCCCGTTCTTGCAACAGCACCCCGACGTGGTGAAGGCGGTCATCGAAGGTCTCGCCGACGCCATCGACCTCATCGCCGAGGATCCGACGAAGGCGCAGGCCGACGTCGTGGACCAGATCGGCGCGATCACGGGCAAGAAGCCCAACGCGGCGACGATCGCGAAGAGCTTCGCCAACCTCACGTTCACGCTCGACCCGATCGCGGCGTCGTTGCAGAAGTCCGCCGACGACGCGGTCGCCGTCGGCCTGCTGAACCTCGTGGACCTCAAGGGAATCTACGACCTCACGTTGCTCAACGAGGTCCTCAGGAGTCGCAACCTGCCGGAGGTGAAGGCACCATGACGTCCCTGGAGATCGACCACCGCGCCGCGCAGGTGAATGGTCGCGCGCCGGCCGTCGTGCTGCACCAGGTGTCCAAGCGCCACGGCAAGGGCGCCGATTCCGTGCTCGCGCTCGACGGCGTGTCGTTGACGGTCGAGCAGGGCGAGTTCCTCTGCCTCGTGGGGGCCTCCGGTTGTGGCAAGACGACGCTGCTCTCCCTCGTCGCCGGGCTGGACCAGCCGAGTGCCGGCAACGTGGCCGTGCACGGCCGGACCGCGCTCATGTTCCAAGAGGCAGCGCTGCTGCCGTGGCGCACCGCTTCGCAGAACGTCGAGCTCGCGCTCAAGCTACGCGGGGTCGCCCGACGGGATCGCAGGGCTCGTGCGGAAGAGCTGCTGGCGCTCGTGCGCCTCACCGACTTCGCGGACAAGGCACCGCACCAACTGTCGGGTGGCATGCGACAGCGCGTCGCCTTGGCCCGAGCCCTCGCCCAGGACGCCGAGGTGCTCTTGATGGACGAACCGTTCGGTGCACTCGACGCGATCACTCGCGACGTGTTGCACGACGAGATCGAGCGCATCGCCGCCGAGCAGCGGTTGACGGTGTTGTTCGTCACCCACAACGTGCGCGAGGCGAGTCGGCTGGGCGACCGCATCGTGCTGCTCTCCAGCCGACCTGGACGTGTCGTCCAGGAGTTCCCGGTGGTCGTGGAACGGCCACGGCGAATCGAGTCCGCCGAGGTGTCGGCGATCGCGTCGGAAGTGACGGCGCAACTTCGCCAGGAGGTCCGGCGCCATGCTCACTGACACCAACACCCTGGACGACGACCTCGCGGGGCTCGATCATCTCGAGGCACACGTCGAGCCGGCCACACCGTTCGTTCGGAGGGCGTGGCGCGGTTTGTGGCCGAAGGTCACCGCGATCGTATTGGTGATCCTCGTCTGGCAAACGGCCATCTGGACCCATTGGCGTGAGAGCTATCAGTTGCCACCGCCGGCCGCGGTCGGCCGCCGACTGCTCGACGACCTCGGCACGGGCGCGCTGTGGGCCGCCGTTGCCCACACGATGCAGCGAGCGCTCGTCGGCTTCGCGATCGCAGTCGTCGTGGGCGGGATCATCGGGGTCGCGGTGACGGCCTCGAGGATGGTGCGCACGGCGATCGGTTCGCTCATCACCGGGCTG
Source organism: Actinomycetota bacterium (assembly GCA_043759015.1). Taxonomy (GTDB): domain Bacteria; phylum Actinomycetota; class Acidimicrobiia; order Acidimicrobiales; family Ilumatobacteraceae; genus UBA668. The sequence continues at coordinate 2,760 of JAYVMH010000293.1, read as the reverse complement.
CAGACGATGCCCTCCATCGCCTGGTTCCCGCTCGCCATCCTGCTCTTCGGACTTGCCAACTCTGCCATCTACTTCGTGGTTGCACTCGGTGCAGCACCGTCCATCGCGAACGGTCTCATCGGTGGCGTGGATTCGTTGCCACCGCTGCTGCAACGCGTCGGACGCAGCATGGGCGCGTCCAGGATGGGGCTCTACCGCGACTTCGTCGTGCCGGCCGCGATGCCATCGGTGGTGGCAGGACTGAAGCAGGGTTGGGCGTTCGCGTGGCGCAGCCTGATGGCAGGTGAGCTGCTGGTGGTGATCCCCGGCATGCAGACCATCGGCACGAGACTGAGCTTCGCTCGTGACTTCAGCGACGCCGAGGGCGTGATGTCGATGATGGTCGTCATCCTCGCGATCGGCATCCTCGTCGACGCGCTGGTCTTTGGCCGATTGGAGCGGCGAGTGTTGCGCCGCCGCGGTCTGGGGGCACACGCGTCGTAGGTCGCCACTCGCGCCGGTCGTGCCGTTTCACCGCGCGTTCGTCCCAGGATAGTGTCGGCCACACGACGCACGGAGGGGTGGGGGAACAGCATGAGTCGAGTGGTCTACGACGGCACGCCCATCGAGTACGAGCCGGGTGACAGCCTGGCGATGGCCGCGCTGCGCGCCGGGCAGCACCCCGCGCGCGGCGGCACGCTGTGCCTCGCCGGCGACTGCGGCAACTGTGCGGCGATCGTCGACGGCACACCCTGGATTCGCACGTGTCAGACGCTCGCGCGGCCGGGCAGCGTTGTCGCCCGCCACCCCGACGGTGCGCATCCGTCGAGCGGCGGGCCCGAGCACCACGTGCGCGTGGAGGTCCGCCACCTTCAGGCCGATCATGTCGTCATCGGCAATGGCAACAGCGGCGCGGCTGCAGCGGCGGCGCAGCGCGCCGGGGGCCACGACGTCCTGGTCCTCGACGCCGCCGACGGCAACGAGGTGGTCGGGGTGTTCGACGGCCCGACGGTGATCGTCCGGCGCGACGACGGCATCGAACACCTCCACGCGCACCACATCACGCTCGCCACCGGCGCCGCCGAGGTGCACCCGGTGTGCCCCGGCAACCTGCTTGCCGGCATCTTCACGCACCGCGCCGCCGCTGCGGCCCGAGCGGCGGGCGTGGACCTCGGCACGACGGTCACGGTCGGCCACGAGCTCGTTGCGTTCCACGGCGAGGGGCGGGTGCGCGAAGTGGAAGTGGTCGACGGCGACGGCACTCGCCGCATGCCCTGCGACAGCGTCGTCGTCGTGCTCGGTTCGGCCCCTCGCGACGTGCTCGCCCGCATGGCGCCGATGGTGCCGGTGGAGATCGTCGGTCCCGCTGCCGAGGCGCACGCGCTCCCGCCCGCACCGAAGGAGGGGATCCTCTGCCCGTGCGGCAAGATCACCGTCGAGGACCTCGACGGCGTGTGGGCGAAGGGGTTCACCGACCTCGAACTGGTGAAGCGGGCCAGCCTGTGCGGCGTGGGCACGTGCCAGGGTGGCGTGTGCATGCCGCACCTGCGGTCCTTCGTCGCCGATCGCAGCGGCGTCGAGCCGAAGGCGTTCACGGCTCGCCCCGCGGCTCGGCAGGTGTCGCTTGCCGAGGCTGCCGCCGGCTACCACATCGACACGTTCCGTCGCACGCCGCTGCACTGCGAGCACGAGCGGTTGGGCGCGGCGCTGGATCGCTTCGGTGGGTGGTATCGCCCGTGGAACTACGGGGATGCCGTCGCCGAGTACTGGGCCGTCCGTGAGGGCGTGTCGCTGGGCGACGTCAGCACGCTCGGCAAGCTGATGGTGTCCGGCCCCGACGTCGTCGAGGCGCTCGAGCGGCTGTACCCGAACCACGTCTACGACATCAAGGTCGGCCGGTCCCGGTACGTCATCAACCTCAACGAACGCGGCCACGTGCTCGACGACGGAATGATCTGCCGCGAAGCCGACACCCGGTTCCTCCTCACGTTCACGTCGGGCGGAGCGAGCACGGCCGAGATGTGGGTGCGCGACTGGGTGGAGACGTGGGGCTTGAAGGTGCACGTGCTCGACCGCACGGTGTCGCACGGCGCGATCAACGTCACCGGCCCGTTGGCGGGGGAGCTGCTCCGCCGTGCCGGCGTGGCCGACGACGACTGCCCCAAGTTCCTGCAGCACCGTCACCTCGACGTGGCGGGCATCCCGTGCCACGTGATGCGCCTCTCCTTCACCGGCGAGGCCAGCTTCGAGCTGCATCACCAGATCGACCGTTCGGTCGAGCTGTGGCAGGTGCTGATGGAGCTCGGCCGCCCGCTCGGCATCAAGCCGCACGGCCTGCAGGCGCTGTTCGGCTTGCGGCTGGAGAAGGGCCACGTGATCGTCGGCCAGGACACAGAGATGGACAGTTCGCCGCGACGGATCAACATGGACTGGGCCGTGAAGATGGACAAGGCAGCGTTCGTCGGACGCGACGCGTTGCGGCGAACGGCGCACCTCCCCGACGCACGTCGGTTGTTCGCGTTCACGATGGACGGGCCTGCACCGCTCGAGGGAAGCGTGATCCGAGTCGAAGGCGACGTCGTCGGCCACGTCACGTCGAGCTGGGACTCACCGTTGTTCGGGCACGCGGTGCTGCTCGGTTGGCAGAAGCGGACGCCACACGCCGACGTGGTGGAGATCGACGGTCGCGAGGCCCGCGTCAGCCCGGTGCCGTTCTACGACTCGCAGGGCGCTCGTGCTCGTCTGTGAACCCCTTGCCGGATGGCGGGTCATCGCCGACCC
>JAYVMH010000292.1:0-12837 GCA_043759015.1 Actinomycetota bacterium | reverse complement strand
CAGCCCGCAGACGCATCGAGCAGCTCGCGCACGCGCGCCCGGTGCGGTTTGAACGTAGGCGTCTGCGGGATGACATCGACGACCCGGATCACGGTCGGCACGGCGTAGACGGGTAGCCGGGCGCGCAGCCACTCGAACAGCTCTGAGTCCGTCGGACCTTCCGGACCGGCAGCGAGCGCGACGACGGCGCCCGGCACCTCGCCGAGGCGCGCGTCGGGCAGTCCGACCGCGCACGCGGCAGTCACGGCCGGGTGCTCGACGAGAGCGGCTTCGACCGTCGCCAGGTTCACCTTGAACCCGCCGCGGATGATCACGTCGTCGGCCCGGCCGGCGATCCACAGGAACCCGTCGGCGTCGATGTGGGCCCGGTCCGCCGTGCGCATCCACCCCTCGGGCAGACCGCCGGCGCGCTGCGGCGGATCGACCTCGAGCAGGCCCTCGTTCCCCGCCGCCAGCTCGGCACCGGTCGCTGCGTCGACGACGCGCAACTTCACGCCAGGATGTGCGCGCCCGACGCTACCGAGCTTGGCGGCGCCGAACGTCGACCACAGGCTGCTCGTCCAGCCGGTGACGCTGTTGAGGAACTCGGTCGCGCCGTAGCCGAGCAGCACCGGGATGCCGTAGCGCGATTCGAACCGGCGGGCTACGTCGGGCGCGATCGGCGCCGACGACGTCATGAACGCATTGACGCCGTCGAAGTGGTCCGGGCTGATGTCGGCGTCGAGGATCATCTGCACGACCGGTGGCGGCGCGCCCATCACCGCCGGTCGGTGCTCCTTCACGAGCGACGCCCACGTGCGCACGTCGAACCGCTCGAGCATCGCCATCGGTCGGCCACCGAACACGAGACGCGCCATCGACAACAGGCCGCCGAGCGTGACGAGCGGGAGCGACAGGATCAGCGCGCCGCGGCCCGACGCCGGCGGGCGGCCCGAAGGCCCACCGCCCAGGCCCACGAACGTCTCCCACGTCACCGGCAGGCGCTTGGCCGGCCCGGTCGTGCCGCTGGTGAGCACGGTGACGGCGGCGGCGAGCGCGGGGCCGGCCGGCACGGCGCTCGTCGCCACGCGCACCGTCACCCGGCCGTCGTCGGCGACCTCGAGGCCGAACGAGCCTGCGGCGCGCACCGCGGCTTCCATCCCCTCGCGCGACCAGTCGATGGCATGGGCGACGAGGACGGCAGGAGCAAGATGCTCGATGTCCGCCGCCAGCTCGCGGTCCGCTGCGAGCGGTGACACGAGCAGCGCGGGGCGGCCGCTCGCCAGCACGGCCAACTCGGCGGCGACGAGCGCCGGTCGCTGGCGCATGACGACCGCGGTCGCCGCCCCGTCGGGCACCGCCTGCTCGGCGACCACGCGGGCGAGAGCGGCGTGCACCGCGGCGACGTCGCCCCACGTCCACCACGAGCGGGCGTCGGCGGTGGCGAGCTCGACCGCCGGCTCGGCCGACCACCCGTGGAAGAGGTCGAGGAGCCGGCCGACCACCGCGGCGCGCCCCGGGTCGGCGTCCAGCGCGTGCTCGTCGAGCTTGGCCCGCAGATCGGCCAGCGCAGCATCGGCCGGGTTGTTGCCGATGAACTGGGGGACGGCGATCGCCCTGGCGGAGACCGGCAGGTCGATCGGCGAGTCATCGACGAAGACGACCGGCACGTGCCCGGGCGCGAAGTGGTCGACGAGGTAGCGGCCATCGACCCCGCGATCGCCCTTGGCGTAGATGCCGTCGAAGAAGTGGTCGATGCCGTGCTGCGCCGCCACTCGTCGCGCGTAGTCCTTGCCGCCGGCGCTCCAGAGCACGCACCGCACGTCACGGGCCCGCAAGACCTGCAGCAGCTCGCGAGCGCCCGGCCGCAGCACCTCGCTGCGGATCGAGCCGACGAGCGTGCCGTCGACGTCGAAGGCCCAGACCGCAGGGCGGGCGGCCGCGCCGCCGTTCACGGGCACCCGTTCACAGGCGACCAGGTCACCGTTCGCCGACGATGCGGTCGAGCAGAGCTGCGCGTGAGGCGAGGCAACGCGCCAGCAGATGGGCCCGGTACACGTACCGATGGGGCGTGGCCTCGCTGGTGAACCCGATCGCGCCGTGGATCTGGACCGCACCCTCGGTGTTCAGCCGGGCGGCCTCGTCGGCGGCGTACTTTGCGATCGCCGCCTCGGTAGCGGCCGCGGGCAGGCGATCGCGCACGGCGACGGCGGCGAAGCTCACCTGGGCGAACGCGCCGTCGGCGCGCACGGCCATGTCCGCGCACCAGTGCTTGATCGCCTGGTTGACACCGATCGGCTTGCCGAACTGCACCCGCTGGCCGGCGTAGGCCACGGCGACGTCCAACGCCGCCTCGGCCACGCCTACCGCGCTGGCGGCGGCGAGCACGAGGCCGTGCGCGAAGACCGGCGCGGAGACCGCCCCGACGGCGGCGACCGCGGTCAGGCCCGTCGCCCGGCCCCGGCCGGTCGTGACCGACCCCTCCACGGGATCGATCGGCACGACACGGCAGCCGTCGAACGGCACGAGCGCCGCCTGCCCGTCATCGCACACCAGCACGAGGCGCGCGCCGTGGGTGTGCACCACCGAGAGGTCGGCGGTGACCGTCGCGCCGATCGTCGCCTGGCCGATCGGCGTGCCGAGAGCCACCCTCGTCGCTCCCGACACGATGGTGCCGGCCAGCGCCGCATCACCGGCGGCGGCGGCCAGGTGGGCGCCGAGCACGTTCGGCAGGAAGGGTCCTGGAGCGACGCTGCGCCCGAGCTCGCGGAAGAGCATGATCTCCTCCGCGAGGCCGTAGCCCACGCCGCCCACGTCCTCGGCAAGGCCGAGGCCGAGCCAGCCGAGGCCGGCACAGTCACGCCAGAGATCTGGGTCGATCTCCGCGTCGGTGACGACGTGCTCGGCCCCGCGGCCCCGCGCTGGCGCGCGCTCGGCCAGGAACGCTCGCGACGTCGTCGCGATCTCCACCTGCTCGACTCCGGGCATCAGGTCCACGGTGTCAGCTCCGGTCCCGCGGCAGGCCGAGCACGCGCTCGCCGATGATCGTGCGCTGGATCTCGAAGGTGCCGCCGCCCATCCCCGCGGCGAACGATCGCAACCAGGTACCCGTCCATCCGCCTGCACGGAAGCGGTCGACGTAGGCGAGAGCGTCCGGGCCGAGGATGTCCATCGCCAGGCGCGTCAACGCCTGCAGCAGGTTGCCGTACGCGAGCCGGAGCATCGAACCCTCCGGCCCGGGCGCGCCTGTGCGCTGATTGCGCGAGATCGCCCGGTAGGCGGCCGAGCGCAGCACCGTGATCTCGGACTTCAACGCACCGAGACGGCGGGCGTACTCATCGTCGGCCAGGACGGATCGGCGCCCGTCGGGGCCCGTGCGGTGCCGAGCTTCGTCGATCAACGAATCGATCAGCTGCATCGTGTGGATGATCTCCGCCAGGAACCCCGTGCCGCGCTCGAGCGACAAGGTCGACATCGCCACGCTCCACCCGTCCCCGATGTCGCCGACCACGTTGGCGACGGGGATGCGCACCTCGTCGTAGAACACCTCGCAGAACTCGGCGCCGCGGTCGAGCGTCGGGATCTGGCGCACCGTGATGCCCGGCGCGTGCATGTCACAGATGACCCACGTGAGTCCCTTGTGGCGCGACGACTCGGGGTCGGTGCGCAACAACAGCTCCTGGTGGTCGGCCAGGTGGGCGAAGCTCGTCCAGATCTTCTGACCGGTGACGACGAGCTCGTCGCCGTCGACCACGGCGCGGGTCTTCAGACTGGCGAGGTCGGAACCGGCGTCTGGCTCGGAGAAGCCCTGGCACCAGACCACCTCGCCGCGCAGGATCCTGGGGAGGTGGAAGGCCTTCTGCTCCTCGCTCGCCCGGGCGATGAGCGTCGGACCGCCGTGGTTGATGCCGACGAAGCAGGCGCCGATCCACGGCGCCTCGACCCGGGCGTACTCCTCGTACCAGATGAGCTGCTGGATGGTCGACAACCCCCGACCGCCGTACTCGGCGGGCCAGGAGATGCCGGCCCACCCCCCGTCGTACTGCGCCCGCTGCCAGGCAAGGTCGAAGTCGCGGCTGTCAGGCTCGTCGCCGTGCGGGCGGGGCTCGGTGGGCACGTGCTCCGCGAGCCACGTGCGGACCTCGTCGCGGAACGTCAGCTCGTCGGCGGTGAAGTGGAGGTCCACCCGAAAAAGGCTAACCCATTTCTTCTGGCGGATGGCCCTCCCGGAGGAGCGCCTCGTACTCACCGAGCGCTTCGTCGATCAAGCGGGCGACCCGCCCCACGTCGGCGAGCTTGGTCGGGTCGGCCATCACGCCGAGATCGAGCCACGGCCCGTTGCGACGCGAGGTGATGTTGAGGAACCGTCCGCTCCCGAGGATCGGCACCGGGTGGTTGGATCGCTGCACGAACCCGGCGTAGCTCCGGGCACCGGCGGGGCCCGGCACGTTCGACAGCGAGACGTTGCCGGGCAGCAGCGCGCTGCCGTCGGCCGACCGCTCGGCAAACCTCGCGCGTCGATCGCGCGGACCGTACGGGCGCTCGGGTTGATCGAGCATCGCCTCGTCCCACGGCGTGCGGACGCGCTCGTCGGCCATCGATGCCTGGATCGCCGCGAGTCGGTCCAAGGGGTCGGCCAGGTGCGTGGCAAGGTGCGGATGCAGCGCCACGATCCGGTTGCCGAACTCGCCGTGCTCGGGCCGCCGGTAGCTGCGTGCCGAGTTCACGACGATCGGTGTGTCGGGCAGGTCGTCGAGCTCGATGAGGTGCCGGCGCAGAGCGCTCGACGCCAGAGCGAGGAACACGTCGTTCACCGTGGCACCGGCGCGTCGACCGACCTCGCGGACGCGTTCGAGCGACAGACTCAGCCGCGTGTACACGCGCTCGGTCGACGTCGGCCCTGAGCGGGCGAGGACCGGCGTGCGCGCCCTTGGCGGCAGCGTGCCACCCGCCAGCATCGCCTTCGCCTCGTCGATCTGTGCTCGCTTCTCGGCGCGCCAAGGTTCCTCGGCGCCGAAGCGTGCCGCGGCCGCCGCCCGCCACTCGTCGGGCGGCAGCGGACGACCGGGCTCGCGCGACGCGGTAGCGGGAGGCGATTCGTCGCTGAGGCGCGCGAGCAGGGACTGGAAGCCAACGCCATCCGTGACCGAGTGGTGCACCGTGAACAGCAGCGCGCAGCGCCCGTCGCCGGTCGACTCGAAGACGACGAGCCGGAACGGCGGGCGGCTGAGGTCGAGCCGGCGCATGCTCGCCGCGGCGGCCGCCGCGTGGAGGCCGTCCCGGTCGATCGGCTCGGGGCGCCTCTCGATGTGCGCGACCGGGTCGCAGTCGCTGACGTCGACCCACACGTCCGAGTCGTAGCCTTCGGGCGACTGCTGCAGCACGGCCAGCAGCGGCGTGTTCGCCAGGCGGGTCAGGACGTGGTCGCTGAGCACCTCGTGCACAGGGCGATCGAGCCCCGCCGGGATCTCCAGCTCGATGAGCGCGCCAATCTGCATCGGCGTCGACGGCGTGTCGCTCAACACCATGAAGTGGTCGTCCGTGCGCAGCCGACGAACGCCTGACGGCCAGTTGTCGTTGGTCGGCGATCGATCAGCCACGGCACACCTCGGATCTGTCCACCCGGTCTAGCTGAGGTGGAGCCCGCCGTCGACGTGGAGCGTGTCGCCCGTCACGAAGCGGGCGCGCTCCGAGCACAGGAACAACGCCCCCTCGGCCACGTCGCTCGGCCCGCCCTCGACCTTCAGCGGTCGGCGCTTGGCGGCCTCTGCCCTCAGCCGCTCGTCCATCACGCCGGTCATGTCGGTCGGCACCGCCGGCGAGATCGAGTTCACGCGGATCCCGAACTTGCCCAGCTCCTTGGCCGCCGAGAGCGTCACCGCGTGGAGCCCGGCCTTCGACGCGGCGTACGCCACCTGGCCCACGTTGCCGCGCTCGCCGGCCCACGAGATCACGTTGAGCACGGCGCCGCCACCGCCCTGCTTCATCACGCGGGCGGCGGCCCGCAGCACCGCGAACGGACCCGAGAGGTTCGTTGCCAGTGTGGCGTCCCACCGCTCATCGGTGACCCCCGTGACGAAGTTGTCCACGGCGACGCCGGCGTTGTTGACGACGATGTCCAGCCGCCCGAACGCAGCGATCGCCGCGGCGACGAGCGCGTCGGCGGCCCCGGGGGAGGAGATGTCGCCGGCGTGGCCCACCGCGTGACGCAGCTCGGCGGCGACTGCGCCACACGTGGATGTCTCGCGGCCGTGGATGACGACCGATGCACCCTCGGCGGCGAACCGCTCGGCGATGGCCCGCCCGATCCCTCGTGTCGAGCCGGTGACGATGGCGACCTTGCCGTCGAGCTCGCCCATCGGTGATTCCCCCGTCCGACCTCGCTGGTCCGCGCGCGGTCGAGAATATATTAACCTATTTCAGGGAGCTGACGCTCGGACGATCGCCAGCGATTGCTAGGAGGGAGCGCGCGATGACGACGGCCGGACCGGTGGAGTGGATCGAGGCCAACTGGCGGCCCGACCTCACCCTCGGCGACTGGTGGGACCGGCTCTTCGACGCCGGCTACGCGTTCCCCGCATGGCCGGCCGGGCTCGGCGGCTCAGGGGCCGGCCCAGCCGAAGTGCGGGCGGTGAGCGGCGCCCTCGCCTCCGCTGGAGTGATCGGCCCGCCGGCCGGGAACGGGCCGAACATGGGCGGGCCGACCGTGCTCGCCCACGGCACCCGTGAGCAGCAGGATCGCTTCGTCGCACCGATGGGTCGCGGCAAGCACCAGTGGTGCCAGCTGTTCAGCGAACCGGGCGCAGGATCCGATCTCGCCAGCCTCGCGACGCGCGCCGATCGAGACGGCGACGAGCTCGTGATCACCGGGCAGAAGGTGTGGAACTCGCGGGCCAACGTGAGCGAGTGGGGCATGCTCCTCGCCCGGACCGATCCGGACGTGCCCAAGCACCGCGGCCTGACCTTCGTGATGATCGACATGCGCCAGCCCGGCGTGGAGGTGCGGCCGCTCGTGCAAATGGACGGGGCGGCCGACTTCTGCGAGGTGTTCCTCACCGAGGCCCGCGCCAAGGTGGCCGACGTGATCGGCGACATCGGTGACGGGTGGAACGTCGCTCGCACCACGCTCCTGAACGAACGGGCGTCGGCGGCCGCCGGTCGGAGCCGGGGGCTCGTCACCCTGGCCGCCGGCAGCATCGAGGGCAAGCTCGACCGGCCGGTCGGCGAGCTTGTCGAAGAGAGCCGGCAGGCGCTCGCCGACCCGACGAAGCGCGTCGAGCTGCTGCTCAGCGCCCGCACGATGCTCGCCCTCGCCAAGGAGCGCGGCGTCGACGGCGAGCCGGTGGCCCGCGACCGGCTGATGCGCTACCACGTGCACAGCGAGGTGTACCGCCTGAACGGTCAGCGCGCCCGCGACGTGGCGCGTGCGAAGAACGGCCAGACGGCACCCGACGGCTCGATGCTGAAGCTCGACCTGGCGATGCTCGCCCACGAGTCGCGCGACCTGTCGCTCGGGCTCGTCGGCGCAGAGGGCATGCTCGCCGGCGACAGCGCCCGCGAGCACGGGCGCGTGCAGCGGGCGGCGCTGTCGAGCTTCGTGCCGTCGCTCGGCGGTGGCACGAACGAGATCCAGCGGAACATCATCGGCGAACGCACGCTCGGACTGCCCCGCGAGCCGGGCAACGACAACGACGTCGCCTTCCGTGACCTGCGGCGATCGTGACCTGCGGCGATCGTGAGCAGCCGATGAGCGAACCCCTGCCCGGCATACCGACCGACCGACCGGCCGCCGCTCGAGCACGGCTGGGCGATGCCCTGGCCGGGTGCCGAGATCGCCCGCGCCGCCGAGCGGGTCGGAGCGCAGGCGTTCTGCGCCGGCGAGTTCGCCGACCGCAACGCCTACGTCGCGCTCGCCGAGATGGCCGCGACGTCCACCACCGCCAAGGTCGGCACTGGCGTCGCCTACGCCTTCGCCCGCTCACCGTTCGTGCACGCCTCCGCCGTGCGCCACGTCGACCGCATCGCCAAGGGGCGGGTGTTCCTCGGGCTCGGCTCGGGCACGCGACGGATGAACGAATCGTGGTTCGCCGCGCCGGCCGACCGGCCGCTGGCCCGCATGGCCGACATGGTCGGCGCGATCCGCGCCTACCTCGACGCACCGAACATGAAGCCGGTGCGCCACGAGAGCGAGTTCTACGCCCTCGACGCGGCGATCATGGCGCCGGTCCTCGGCCCGCTCGACGTGCCGATCCTGCTCGGCGCGTTCAACCAGGGGATGCTCAAGGTGGCCGGACGCGTCGCCGACGGCATCATCGGGCACGGCTTGTTCACCGACCGCTGGTGGGACGAGACGATCGACCCGAACCTGGCGGCGGGCGCGGCGAGCGCCGGGCGCGATCCCGACGTGCTCCGCCGCTGGGGGTGGGTGATCACCGCGATCAACGACGACGACCCCGCCCGCGCCGAGCGCGACGCCCGGTTGATGATCGCGTTCTACGTGACGGTGAAGACGTACGACCCGCTCACGTCCTTGCACGGGTGGCAGGACGGCGTGGCCGCGATCCGCGATGCGTTCCGCGGCAACGACATCGAGGCGATGGCGGCCGCCGTACCCCGGTCGATGCTCGACGCCATCGCCATCTACGGAACAGCGTCCGAGGCGCGGGACCGCATCGCCGCTCGTCGCCGACTTCCCCAGCTGCGGTTCCACTCTCCGCCGTCGTTCATGGTGTCCCCGCGACGCGTCGAGGGCTACTGCCACGCCATCGTCGATCTGCTCGGCACGCCGTCGAATTCAGCCGGCACCACCCCACCTGGCACCACCCCGTAGGAGCTCTCGCCATGACCGATGTCCACGACCCCACGTACGGTGTGCTCACCGACGACGCCTTCGAGCGTTCGCGCTCCCGCATCGGTGTGCCGCAGCCGCTGTACACGCCGCCGCACAACTACGAGGTCTCGCGGGACGGTCTGCGGCACTTCGCCCACGGCTACGGCGACGACAACCCGCTCTACTGCGACGACGCCTACGCCACGGAGACCCGTTGGGGCGGGCTGATCAACCCGCCGACGTTCCTCTACACGATGGGCGAGGATGCCTCGCCCCGACCCGTGCCACCGGAGAACAAGGCGGTGCTGAAGGGCGACCCGTTCGCCGGCCTCGGCTCGTACCAGGCGATCATGGAGTTCGAGTGGTGGCAGCCGCTTCACCTCGGTAACGCGCTGAAGTGCCTGCGCGCCCAGGTGGGCGTGGCCGACAAGCGCAGCGACTTCGGTGGCCGCACCGCGCACGTGACGCACGACTTCATCTACGCCAACCAGCACGGCGAGCTGCACGGCATCCAACGCGGCACCTGGATCAACGCCGAGCGCAACGCGTCAAAGGAGCGCAAGAAGGAACGCGAGGTGCCCGAGCCGTACACGCCCGAGCAGCTCGCCGAGATCGACGCCGCCTACGAAGCCGAGACCCGCCGCGGTGCTGAGCCCCGCTGGTTCGAGGATATCGAGATCGGCGACGCCGTCGACCCGAAGGTGAAGGGCCCGCTGCGCACCACCGACATCGTGGTGTGGCACCTCGGGTGGGGGATGCAGCTCACCCCGCCCGGTGGCTTTCGCCTGTCGTACCTCATCCGCAAGAAGGCGCCCGGCCTGTTCCCGCCGAACAACCTGAACATCCCCGACACGGTGCAGCGACTGCACTGGGAGCCCGAGCGCGCCCAGGAGCTCGGCCTGCCCACCTCGTACGACTACGGCGGCCTGCGCGAGACGTGGTTGTGCCACCTCGTGACCGACTGGATGGGCGACGACGCGTGGCTCTGGAAGTTCGAGTGCCAGCACCGCCGGTTCAACTTCATCGGCGACACGACGTGGCTCGCCGGCGAGGTCGTCGACAAGGTGCAGACCGAGACCGCCGATGGCATCCGCAGCGAGGTGCACCTCGCCATCCGTTGCACGAACCAGCGCGGCGCGGTGACGAGCCCGGGCAAGGCCGTGGTGATCGTGCCGAGCCGCGAGCACGGTCCCGTGTCGCTGCCGAACCCGCCGGCCCACACGGTCGACGAGATGCTCGCCTACGAGATCGACCGGCTGAAGCCGGGAGCGATCTAACGCCCGATGGAACGGGCGCCGCCAACGCCGACGCCGGTGACCGGGCAGAGCGCTGACGGCGCTGGATTCACTTCGCCGAACCGAGGCGGTCGGTCGATCGGCGGCTCGGCGTCAGATGTTCGTCGTGGTGAACAGGTAGAAGCCCGACGGAGTCTTGCCGACGAGGAAGAGGAACTTGTCGCCCAGAAGCGAGGCGACCCAGCGGACTTGGTTTGCCACGGTGATCGTCGCGCCGTCGACCGTCCATGTGGCGTCGAGGTGCCCGGTGTGGAGATTGAGGGCGATCGATCCGCGCGGTCCGCTCGACGCGTCGGCGTTCAGTTTGAACGGTTCGGCGCCGGTATCGGTGATGACGTGGTTCGCCGGCAGCGCGCCGGCCTGGAAGCCTCCCAGGAGGCCGCTCGATGTGTCCGTGACCTGGTCGGCCATGAACTGCAGGCAGTACTGCACCGCTTCGTTCTGGCCCGCCATGTAGGTCGCGATCGCGTTCAGTGCGCCGCGAGTCTGGCTCGACAATGTCGCCATGGCGACGCCCCTTCCCCGCGCCCCAGACCGGGGCCGTGATCCCGTGGGCCGACGCGGCGCCTTCTGCGACTCTGCCACCCGCGCTCGGGGCACGCAAGGGCCATGCGACGCAGCGACGGTGTGATCACGGATGTCGCGTCGGCCGGTGCGCACCTTCGTGGGGTCGTGGTGCGAGCAGCGACGCCCGTGTTACGCAGGTCGGGCAGCGGGTGCGATCGATGCGAGCACGGGGTGCTGACCGAACCAGGCCGGGAAGCTACGCAGAAGTTCGCGGGGCCCGTCGAGCTCGATCGCCCCGGCGCGCATGGCGTCGGGAAGGGAACGGTCGCCCATCCACACTTCGGCGAGGGCGCGGAGATCGGCATTGACGTGGAGGTCGATGGGATGCCCGGGGTCGATCAGGCACAGGTCGACGCTGTCGTCGACGACGAGCCAGTAGGTGGTCTTGCGCGGTGGCGCTCGCCGGAACCGGAACTCGACCACCGTTCGTTGCCCGTTCCGCAGACCGTCAGGCTTCAGCATCCGTCGCGCATCCCACATCAACAAGGCGGGGTCGAGCTCGTCAGCGCTGTAGCGGCTTCGTGCCCATCGTTGGCCCCACACGCCCATCGCCTCGACGATCGGATAAAGCTCCCAGCCGGCATCGGTGAGCGTGTAGTCACAGCCGTGGCCGGTCGGGGTCTTGTGGATGACGCCGGCGTGCAGCTGGCCGAGCCGCTTCGACAGCAGTGAGGGCGAGATCAGTGGAACGCCGCGTTGGATCTCGGAGAACCGATGGCTTCCGCACATCAGCTCCCGGAGGATCAACGGCATCCACCGCTCGCAGAACAGCTCGGAGGTCTTGGCGACCGGACAGAACTGACCGTACCTGACCATGAACGCGATGCTACGCCTACCACTCGAGGCCGGTTGCTACAGATCATGAACTAGTCGGGAGGATCCCCTCGGCGCACACTCGAACCGAACCAACTACACCGACAAGGGATGCATGTCATGAGCAACAAGGCTGTCGTGAGCCTCACCACCGGTCTCGAAGACACCGAGCGCGTCACCGTCGCCCTGCTGGTCGCGGTGGCCGCAGCCGAGTCGGGTCGCCCGACACTGACGTTCCTCACCAAGGAAGCCGTGCGACTCGCTGTCCGAGACGTCGCAGTAGGCGTCGCCTGCGATGGTTGTCCGCCGATCGCTGAGCTGCTCACTCGATACCTGGGAGCCGGCGGCCGCTTCCTCGTGTGCCCGATCTGCGTCAACGCAAAGCACCTTCAGGACGCTCCGTGGATCGACGGCGCAACGATCGGCGGCACCGTCCCGATGTGGGAATGGATAGGCGACGAGGGCGCCACCGCGTTCAGCTACTGAGGCGCGGTGCGGCCGCGTACCTCCTCGTCGCCAGCCTCGACGAGTTGGCGACCAAGCGTGCCGCAGGACCGCACGACGCAGCCGTGAGGACGGTCGGGCAGCGACTAACGAGCTCGCGTCCAGCACCACCGTGGACGACCTCAACACGGCGTTCCTTCGCGAGTCCGTCGAGCACTCCGCCCGTCCCGGGACGACGGAGCCGTGACGACCGGGTGACCTCGGGCCCGATTGAGCTAGCGGAACGTGGGCCTGCGGTTTACGCGGGGCTGCCCGACCCGGTCGGGCGCCGGCTTGTTGCCGATGTGGGTGTAGGCGAGGCCGTTCTGCTTGGCCATGTGCGGCGTCATCTCGATGGCCTCCCAGATGGCCCGCACGGTGCCCTGGATGGCGATCGGGTTCCGCTCGGCGATCTGGGCGGCGATCTCAGCGGCACGTGCCCGCAGCTGATCGGTGGGCACGACCTCGCTCACGAGCCCGAGGCGCAGCGCGGTGTCCGCGGTGATGCGTTCCTCGGTGCCCATCAGTGCCCAGCGCAACACGTCGCCGAGCGGGACGCCCCGGTGCAGCATGCCGATCGGTTCGAGAGCGGACACGATGCCACCGTTGGCGTGCGGATCGAAGAACACCGCGTCCTGCGAGCAGATCACGATGTCACACTCGTTGACGAAGTACTGCCCGCCGCCGGCGCACATGCCCTGCACCGCGCAGACCACCGGCTTCCACACCTTGTTGGCGCGCGGGCCGAGGAACACACCGGGGTCGGCGTGGTTCCAGATGTTCTGGTCGCTCCACCACGCGCCGGCCTTGACGTCGATCCCCGTGCAGAACGCCCGCTCGCCGTTGGCCTGCAGCACGGCGACGTGCACG
>JAYVMH010000291.1:0-12846 GCA_043759015.1 Actinomycetota bacterium | reverse complement strand
GGCTCATAACCCGAAGGTCGTAGGTTCAAATCCTATCCCCGCCACAAAAAGACCAGGTCAGACCGTTCATGCCCCCGCCCTTGGCGGGGGCATCCTGGTGGATGAGAATCGTTGTGGGCCGCTCGCCGAGCCCGGGTTCTCATTGGTGCTAGTGAGCCCGTAGGTCAGACTGGTGCTGGGGTCTGATGGCAGCCTGGATTGTTGCTTCGAGCACGAGTGTCAGATTCTCTGACGTGCAGACCCCGTGAGCGGTCCTTCCATCGAGAGAAGGGGGCTGGCGGTGGAGGTACTCGTGGAGCGGTGCGCCGCCCTGGATGTGCACAAGGACACGGTGATGGCCTGTGTGCGCCGGCCGGGGGTGGGGTCCCGACGTGAGCAGGAGGTCCGTGAGTTCCGCACGTGGACCTCGGCGCTGGCCGAGTTGCGGGCGTGGCTCACCTCGGAGGGGGTGTCGCAGGTCGCGATGGAAGCGACCGGGGTGTATTGGCGTCCGGTGTGGTCCGCGTTGGAGCCGATGACGGGGGTCGAGGTGCTGCTCGTGAACGCGCATCATGTGAAGAACTTGCCGGGCCGCAAGACCGACGTCGCTGACGCCGCGTGGTTGGCGCAGTTGTTGGAGTGCGGTCTGTTGCGTGGGTCGTTCGTGCCGCCACCGGTGATCGCCCGGTTGCGGGACCTGACCCGCTATCGGACCCGGCTGGTGCAGGACCGGGCCCGTGAGATCCAGCGGGTGCAGAAGATGCTGGAGATCGCGGGGGTGAAGCTCGGTTCGGTCGTGTCGGACGTGACCGGCAAAGCGGCCCGTCGGATGCTCGACGCGCTCATCGCTGGGAACACCGACGTCGACGCGATGGCCGATATGGCCTTGACCCGGATGCGGCCCAAGATCGCTGAGCTCCGTCTGGCGTTGGAAGCCGACGTGACCGATCACCACCGGTTGATGCTCTCCCTTCACCTCGGTCACGTCGATCAGTTGACCGCCGCGGTTGCCCGGCTCGATGACGAGGTCGCTCGTGAGATCGACCCTTTCGTTGAACAGGTCGGGCTGCTCACCACGATCCCGGGGATCGGGCAACGCACCGCCGAGATCGTGATCGCCGAGATCGGTGTCGACATGGGCCGCTTCCCGACCGCGGGGCATCTGGCGTCATGGGCGGGGATGTGTCCCGGCCATCACGATTCGGCCGGGAAACGACGTTCGGGTAAGGCCCGCAAAGGCGACCAGGCGCTCCGGGTGGCGTTGTGCGAGGCGGCATGGTCAGCAGCGCGTACTCGCGACACGTACCTCGCCGCGCAGTTCCGGCGGTTCTCGCGTCGGATGGGCAAGAAGAACGAGGGCAAAGCGATCTTCCCGGTCGGTCACACCCTGCTCGTGATCATCTGGCATGTCCTGGCCAACGGCGCCGCCTACCACGAGCTCGGCGCCGACTACTTCGATCGTCACGACCAGCAAGCCGAGACCAGACGGCACGTTGCCGCCCTGCGCCGGCTCGGTCACGACGTCGCCATCACCCCCGCCGCCTGACCACCAACAACATCGGGCTCCGCCCGAACGGGCCTGCCGCCCCGCACCCCGCGCGCGCCCGAGCACTCAGACCTCAAGGGGATTCTCGTGTCAGACCGCCATATCTGACCTGGTCTTGTCGCGTTGGTGCAACCGGTCTGCAACCCGTTGCAACCCAACTTCGATGACGGTTGGCGAGGAGGCTGTAGAACGACCGCGATCGGCACGGCGTCGCTGACCGCGATGAACCGGCAATGACCGCTGGTGTCCGTGATGCCGCTCGACGCTGAATGGCGCCCGGGGCCGTCGAGTCGAGAACCCGACGGTCATCTGAAGCTCGCGCTTTTCGGGCTCCAACGTCGTCTGGTCCGGGCGAGGTCTGGCTTGCTCCGTCTGGTTCTCGGCTCGGGTTGATGGCCGAGGCTCAAGGAAGCGCTATCGAGGTTCGGGCGTGGCTACGCGCGAGCGGTATGAGTGAGCTCGGGACGTCGTGGGCGACGGGTCGGGCGAGTCTCGTGTCGGGTGGGTCGTGGCCGGGTGTTCGGCGGCTCGGTCGCGGCGAGGGCGGCGTGGAACTCATGGTCGAGCTCGGGCACGAGGTCGAGCATCCGTTGGCGCAGCCAGACGTGCCCGGGGTCGGTGTGCGTTTGATTCGGTCCACAGCAGGGTCTGGTGGATGCGGTCGAGCGCCATGGGAGGATCGAGCAGGCGGATCGATGTCTCGGCGCGCAGCGAGACAGCGAGGCGTTCGTGCACCAGGGCGATCATGCGCGTGCCGCGCAGCAGGATCGGTGCCAGCCCGAACATGGTGTTGATCTCGATATTCCGCGCGATCCCCATGCGGTCGAGCTGCGCCTCGGCAGGGTGACGTGATGCCCGCACGTGGTGGCCAGGAAGGGTTGCGAACTGAACTGCTCGATGCTGATGCTCGCACCCACGTCGATGTTGGCGCGGTCGACGGTGACGAGGAACCGGTCGGAGAAAAGTGGTTCGTGGCGGACGCCTTCCAGGTCACCGAAGGCTTCGACGGGCGTGATCGCGAGTTCGACGCGGTTGCGTCGCACGCGCTCGGGGAAGTCGGCTGCCGGTGCCGTCACGTGCAGGCGCACTCCCGCAGTCGCCAACTTCCTCCTCCGGGATCGACTCGCGCCGTACGCGGTGGGGGCGATCCTCGCCTCGGCCGTTTGGTGGATCTACACGCTGACGCTGGAGTCCGCGGGCATCGTCGACATGCGTGCGGGAGTCGCTGCCGAGGAGTGGACCACAGGAGAGCTTCGACCCCTACGGCGCAAAGGCTGGCGGCTGGTCAACCACGTCATGATCGGCCAGTACGACCTCGATCATGCGCTGCTCGGTCCCGGAGGGCTCTTCGCGGTAGAGACGAAGTTTCGTTCCGATTGGTCGTCGTCAGCGCCCTTCATCGGCGAAATGGCGCAACAGGCACGGCGGACCGCTCGAGACCTTGAGAACAGGCTTCGTGTGTGGAAGCCGGCCGCTCGGCCGGTCGTCGTCATGTGGGGTCCGCACGTCAGCGCGCAACTCAGCGATCTGTTCGAGCAAGACGGAGTGACCTTCTGCTCCGGGCGCGTGCTCCGCGAGTGTGTGGAGGCCATTCCTGCAAACCTCGAGGACGACGCCGTTCGGCAGGCCTACTCCAACCTCGATGATCATGTGACCACGCGCGATGTCGGAGAGATCCGCCAGTCGGGTGGGCTACCGCGGCCCGTGTCCCAGGTGCTGAACGAGTGGATTCTCGTCACAGGCGCCGCTTGGCTCTCGATGCTGGCGGTGTTGGCGCCGATTCGCTTCAGTCCGCTTGGTCTGTGGGGCATTGTCGTTGCCGCGGGTTTGACGGTCGGCGCCAGCCTGGCGCGTCGCCGCTGGCCGCACAGTGTGCGCCTTCAACACGTGACGACCGCCATCATTGCCACCTCAGCAGGGCTCGGCTGCCTGCTCGTAGTGGCGATGATCTTCGGCCTCACGAGCTGAATGGTCGGCGGAGATTCATCGAGAAGGTCGCGACTACGCTGCAGCTCCCATACGAAGGGGGCGGTATGCGCTGGCGACTTTCGGTTCTGGTGGTTGTGTGCTCGGCGGTCTTCGGCGTGGGCAGCGCGCAGGCGGATGCGACAGCGGCGCCTGGCCTCGAGTTCACCGACACCAGCGCCATCGCCGTCGACGGCCGCGGCGGGAACTGGTCGGTCGACGTGGAGGTGTGCAACAGCACATCGGCTGACTCGACGATCCAGTTGCGCTTCTCCGGCTTCGCCGCGGAGGCGGGATCGACGTCCTCGCTCGTGAAGCTCTCCGGTGGGGCTTCGCTCACCGTTGACCAAGTGGCCGGCGCAGTCCCAGCCGGAGAGTGCGCGACTGTCGCGTTGGAGTACACGGGTGGGTCCACCGTGTCGGCTGCATCCGGCGAGCTCATTGCGATCGCCTCGGGCGGTGGCCTCGCACGTCGATCGGTGTCGGTGAGCGCCGAACCGAAGGCCACAGGATCGGTCGCCGACCTGCAGCTCTCCGGTGGCTTCGCTGCGGTGTGGGGCGTTCGTGGCTCCGTCAACCTCGAAGCGAATGCACTCCTGTTGAAGTACGAGGGAACCACGCCACCCGTGATCCCCAGTAGCACCCGCATCGGCACGCTTGCGTCGGGTGACGACTCGGCGGAGGTGTGGACCACCGGCGCGAGCGCGAGTGACCTCACTGGGCTGATCCGTGTACCCATCGAGATTCGACACGCATCGGGGCAGGGGACGTTCACCGGTTCGCTCGACACGAAGTTCGTCGGGTCGAGCGACAAACCCGTCGCGGTCACGGTGACCGTGCGAGATCACTGGAGCCTGCCGCTCGTGGTGTTCCTCCTTGGTCTCTTGCTCACCTTCGCGGCGCGCATCGTGTCGCTCGTCATACTGCCGCGCAAGCGCCTGGCGGCGTTTCGGGCGGAAGTCGGCGATCGGTACACGACCGAATTTGCTCGGTTCGCCACCTTGGACGCCGAGCGAGCAAAGGGATTCGTCGCCCCTTCGGCGGAGGCCATCAACGCGTTCGTGAAGGCCAACCTCGAAGCGACGAAGCGCTACGCAAGGACGACGGTCACCTTCGACATGACGAGTGATGCCGTCAAGGCGATCCGCGAGCAGATCGCCAACGCCAACGCCGACGCCGACCTGCTGGGCGATGCCGGCCCCGGAGGGCTCCACGCGGGACTGGAGTCACTCGCGGTGCGGCTGCGAACCTTCCTCGAGTTCATCGACCGCAGATTCGACGGACATGCGCCGACGGCGCTCGTCACGCTCGCGGAGACGTCGCTGGGGAATCCCGCGAAGCCGACGAAGATCCCGGTCGGAGGTGCGCAGGAGCTGATCACCGGGGCCAAAGCCGCTGCCGATGCGTTGGAGCAGTGGCAGGCTGCGGCGCAGCGGCTGCGGCGCCTGCTGCGATGGTGGCAGTTGCTGGACCCCAAGGTGCCGGCCTCGTCGCCCGAGGACCGGGCGGCCTTGGATGCCAGCCTCGAAGATCTCAAAATCGCGGGGCAGTCGCTCGTCGGTGTTGCTAAGCCTGGAGACGCGGGCCAGACCGAGGCCGACCGTCGGCTCACGAGCGTCAACCACCGTCTCCTCGCGTTCGGCGCCCGGTACGACCAGCCCGCGCCACCGAACTGGGAACAGACCGGCGACGCCGCAGATGTACCGCTCGACGCGCTGTTCGGACAACGCCGTGTGGCTGCAGAGGAGCACGCCGCCGGCAAGTACGACCCGCTGACGTTGATCGGCAACCTCTTCGAGCCGGACAGGCCCGGCCCGAAGTGGCTCATGGTCGTCCTCGAGGTGTTCGTGCTCGTCGTCACGGCGGTCGTCGTGGCCGCGATCACCGCGCGACTGCTCTACGTCGACAAGGCGTTCGGGTCGCGGAGCGACTACCTCGCCATCCTCGGGGCCGGCATTGGTGCCGAGCTGATCGTGACTGGCGTCCTCGCTGCTGTCGCAGGTTGGCGCCCGCCCGTCACGTTGCCGAAGCTCGGGCCGTAGCGCCTCTCCCGCAACGATGTCGGCACGAGTTGCCCGTGGACCTGTCGGCGATGACGTAGGAGACTGGTGGTGGACGCGACTCGAGAGAACAGGGCCGACGATGCCGCAGCTACAACCAGAACCCGAGGTTCGACGGCCTCCATCCCGAGCGACGCCACCGGCGGGTTCGTCCACGGAGGACGAGGATTGGGTGTCCACGTTTGCCGAATCCGTTGGCGCGACGACTGCGGCAACGGAGTACGACGAGCTGGAGGACCAACGCCGCGCCCGCCACGCGGCGGCCTTCGCGGGATGCGTGCGCGGTGGTGCGACGGAGATGATGGCGCAGCTGCTCGTCGGCGGAGGAGGAGGCGATGAGTTCCTCGTCCACGGCGTCGGCAACTGGCTGGCGAACGATCACCCCGACGACCCACTTCCGCACCTGCGCACCAAGCCGATCGTGTACTGCCACCCGAGGTTGATGGACGGCACGGAGGGCAGGTTGCTCCTGGCGAGCGACCATCCTGAGCTGATCCGCTATCTCGGTTTCATCACCGGCGGCGAGCAGCCGCCGGGTGAGTTGTTGGCGATAGGCACCGACGCAGCGGTCGAGCACTGGGCGCCTGGTTCGGTGATCGTCGGCTCGAGCAGCGGGACATTGGGGACGTACTGCACATGGAACGGTGTCGATGCCATCCTCACTGCGGGCCACGTCACGGACGGTCAGAAGACCGTCACCGACGGGAGTGTCACTGCCTCGGTGCGAGTCGAGTGTCACGCCGGATCCAGTCTCGTGCCGCTCGCCGTCGGACCGGATGTTGCGGTCATCGAACTCCCGGCGAGATCCGTCGGCGGCCCGCTGCTGACGGCGCGGACCACGCCGCTGCTGCCGTCGGAGCCACTCACCCTGTTCGGGGGAAGTGCCGTTGGCCACGTCCTGGCCGTTTCGAGCTGGCTGCGCGTGCAGCAGCGTTCGGGCTGCTGGGGCAATGTCCATCAACTCAATGCGGCCATCGGTCGACCGGGTCAATC
This sequence comes from Actinomycetota bacterium, assembly GCA_043759015.1. Taxonomy (GTDB): domain Bacteria; phylum Actinomycetota; class Acidimicrobiia; order Acidimicrobiales; family Ilumatobacteraceae; genus UBA668. Next base: position 6,303 of record JAYVMH010000291.1, on the reverse strand, counting down.
CGGTTCGGCCGTGGTCGACTCGGCAGGCCTCCTCGTCGGCCACTACCTGGGGGCGCTTGGTGGCATGGCGGTGGTGCAGGACATCGGCTATCAGATCTCGGAGTTGGCGAGATACGGCGTCACGATCCCGTGATGAGCATCCCGGTTGATCAGCTGTGTACGCCGTGGTGGGCGGCCCACATCTCGGCGTAGCGGCGGTTGTTGCGCACGAGGGTGTCGTGGTCGCCTTCTTCCACGATGCGGCCGTCGGCCAGCACGATGATGCGGTCCGCCGTTCGTGCCGTCGGCAGTCTGTGCGCGACTAACACGGTCGTCCGGTTCGCCGACACGGCGGCCATCGCATCGCGCACTTTGGCCTCGGCGTTGAGGTCGAGGTTGGCGGTGGCCTCGTGCAGCAGCAGCACCGCCGGGTTGACCAACTGCGCCCGGGCCAGCGCGATCAGCTGGCGCTGGACCGACGAGCGCGACCGCCGCTGTCGTTGGCCACAGCGGTCAACGCCCAAACCGCTCCACGAGGCTCGGCACCGCCCGGCGTCTCGCGGGTATCGGCTGTGCAGCATCAGTCGAGCTCGAGCGCCAGTCTGAGCGCGTCGTTGATCAAGGTCAGTTCCTCGTGGCTGACCCGCCCCACAAACTCTCCGAGCCGCCCGGGCGCGACGGCCGCGGCCTGTTCGACGAGCACCTGTGTCTGTTCGTTGTTGATGGCGATGGTCGGACGGAAGATGCGAGGTGGCGCAGAACGCGATGTCGGTGCCACGAGCACGGTGGACAGCATCAAGTCGCCCGACTGAACGACGACGGCGAATCGTGCGCCCTGTTGCTCGCCTCCGCGAGCGTCGCGAGGAGCTCTGAGCCTGTGGATGTCACCACGCACGAAGCTCGTCCATCTCGGCAAGTACCCGCCGGCTCTCCTCGCGGTCGGCTTCGTTGTTCGCCAACGCACGGGACTCGGCGCGCATCTGCTCTCGTCGACGCAGGCGAACGGCGTCCACGAGGGCCTGGCGGATGGTGTCAGACGCGGTCGAACCGTCCGCCATCAGCTCGGCCAACGCCTTCTCGGATCGTGGGTCGGTTCGAAAGTTCAACACCGGCGTACGACGACCATACGACCGACTGTAAGACACTGCAACGACACTGGTGGCCTGGGGCACCGCGCAGGCGGCGTGGCGGCGAGGCCCACGCGTGCGGGCGCGCTCCGCTCTTGGCAAGATCACCGGCGCTGCGCGCGACTCGGTCTCGCCACTTGGTGGCCCATCGGCAGTCGGGCGCCCCGAGGGCGGGTGTGATGGGTGACAGAGCTCGGGATGGTGCGCGTGGTCGAGGGGCCGTGTTCGACGACCTAGCTCAGGCGAGCGGATCGCTGGTGATGGGCGGGGGCGTGGTGCCGCGGGGACGGAAGATCGTACTATGGCGCAGGCACGCCACCTCGGGGCACCCCGATGCTGCGGCGTCGCCGAGCCCGTCGAGGACTTGGTACCAGTGCTCCTTTCGCTCGTACACCTCAACGATCCGGGCGCCGACGACGATCTCCTGTTCAGCCAGCGCCGGACCCCGGTGTTGGATCTGGGGGCGCACGTGGATGGTGGGCCCGTAGGGTGAAGTTGCGCCGGGTGAGGGGGGCCATGCGAACAGTGAGGAACCATGGGTGGAGCCGGCCGGTGGGCACGCGTGAGCTGGTCTGGCCGAGGTCGTCGAGAGCCAGGCGGCGAGCTCCGCCGGCCGACACGAACGCCCCGAGCGGACGAGGGGGTCGGCCCACGGGGGCGGTGTCGATCGTGTAGGTAGGCCGGAGTGCCGATGGGTCGAGGGCGGCTCGCGGATCCGGGGCGTCGATGCCGTTCGCCCTCGAGGCGGTTCCGACCCCGACGATGCCCTCGAGCACCACCCGCTCACCTACGGAGGCGCGCACCGTCCAGGGTCGTCGGCTGCCCGAGCCCCTCGTGCCCGGACCCGTTCGCTCGACCGTGATCGCTCCGAGCGCCTCGAGCACGGCCTCGGTCACCCAGCCGTACGTCCGCACGCCGGCCACGAGTGCGGCTGCGTACCCCGCACCGCTGGCTCCGTCATCGGCGTGGATCGGATTGGCGATGCCGACCGTCGGTGGGTCCGCGGTCGCGCTGACCGAGCGGGTCACGCGGTCGGGAGCCGAACTGGCCATGGGCGACATGCTGCCATGAGGACGACGCGCTGCATGTTGAGTGGCTGAGGGGGTGCGGCTACCGTGCCGTCGTAGCAGGGGGGTCTCATGTTCCGTGGCAGCGGAGTGTCGAACGAACCAGCCGACTCGCCGGCGTGGAGCAATCCGCCGATCGTCCGGCACCGACTCGATGGCGAGCGGTACACGTCGGTGGACTTCTTCCTACGTGAGTGGGCCGGCATGTGGACGAAGGTCTGGCTGCTGCTCGGGCGCGAGGACGCCGTTGCAGACGCCGGCTCATTTCAGACCGAGGAGGTCGGCGCGGAGTCGATCATCATGGTGCGTCAGAGCGACGGGTCGCTCAAGGCGTTCTACAACGTGTGTCAGCACCGGGGATCTCGCCTCACGTTCGCGCCCGGTGGCAACGCCCGACGCTTCAGCTGCCCGTATCACGGCTGGTCCTACGGCATCGATGGCCGACTCACCGACGTCCTCGACCCTGAGGACTTCCCGCAGAACCCGTGCGATCACCTCCGGCTGGTCGAGTTGCCGTGTGAGACGTTCGCTGGTTTCGTGTGGGTGAACATGGATCCCCACTGTGGCTCCTTGCGTGACTTCCTTGGTCCGCTGTGGGACGAGTGGTCCGTGTATCGGCCCGACAACTGGACGCGGGTCACGGCGTTGACTGCTCGGATGCCATGCAACTGGAAAGTGCTCCAGGACAACTTCTGCGAGTCGTACCACCTCCAGACGGTGCACCCACAGCTGCGCGACTCACACGAAGATGACTATCGCGAGACGAGGTTCGACCGGTCCATAGAGGGTCACAGTCGCATGATCATGAAGGGTGCGACTCCGTCACGCAAGCAGCACGGCGATCATCCACCGCTGCCCGCGGGGCTCGCCGAGCGACTGCGGATCTGGGAGCTGGATCCGGCCGAGTTCGCCGACCGACCGTTCGACGCCCGGCAGGCCCTGCAACGCCAGATGCGTCGGCTGGGCCCGGCCCGCGGCCACCCCCACTACACCGGCTTGCGAGAAGAGCAGTTGACCGATGCACATCACTACAACCTGTTCCCCAACTGCTCGCTCACCTTCGGGCCCGACGGCGTGCTGCTGCAGCGGATGCGACCCCATGCCACCGATCCCAACAAGTGCACCTTCGACCACTGGTACTACGCGTCCGTTGGGGCCGACGATGCGGTAGTCACCCTTCAAACCAACGTACGCGTCGACGGCATCGAGAGCCAGCACGAGGTGTTCGACTATGGCTCCAAACCCATGGGGATCATTCCCGACCAAGACGGCAGCGTGGTATTGGGACAGCAACTCGGCATGCGCTCACGCGGGTACCGAGGTGCCTATCCTGCCGGACAAGAGGAACGAATCAGTGCGTTTCACCAGCTGATCGACGACTACATCGCAGGGACCAGGCCCTGATCCCGATGGACGACCGCTGGTTCACCGACCATCCGCCGAGCACTCGTTGGCCCCACTACACCCGAGCCAATGCGGGCGAGGTGCTGCCGACCCCCGCCAGCCCGCTCGGTCAGACGTTGGCCTTCGACGGCGCGATTCTGCCCGGGTTCCAAGCAGGCTCGTGCGCGATGGGTTTCTACGAGGCAGCCGAATACCGAGTCGACATACCCGAGATCTGCGGCTTCTTCGGAGCCTACTTCTACAACAACCTCTCCTGCATTCGCATGCAGGCCGTCCGCAACCCGGCGATAACGGTCGAACAGCTCGATGTCGCCTTCTTCGGTCATCGACCGGACACCCCGCCGTACTCACCGCATCGCGACGACGACAAGCCCCACCTGCGACCGATCGCGGACGCCCACGCGGCGTTCGTCACGAGCGCCACCGAATGGCCCGACCTCGAGGCGGAGAAGGAGCGGGCGGCCGCCATCCGCCGGGCCCGTCCGCATCTCCGCTCGCTCTCGGACGCCGCGCTGGTCGCCCGCGTGCGCGATCTCCAACCGGTGATCCGCGAACTGGCGAGTCGCCACCTCGTGGCCTCGGCTTCGAGCGGCATCGCCCCGGCGATGCTCGCCGCAGTGGCGGAAGCCGTTGGCGATCCCGGTATCCCGATGCGGGTTCTCGCCGGTCTGGGCGGGGTCGATTCCGCTTCGCCGGCGCTGACGCTCTGGGATCTGTCCCGTCTGGTGCGCACCAGCAGCGAGCTGACCGCCGCGTTCGATGCCGGAGTGATCGGCGTGTTGGAAGCGTTGGCATCGAGTCCGTCAACTGACGCGCAGACGTTCGTGAGCGCCTTCGAAGCGTTCCAGTTCGAGTACGGCTCTCGGGGCCCGAACGAGTGGGAGCTCAGCGCGCAGACCTGGGAGACGGACCCGGCGCTGGCTCTCGTGGCCCTCCATCGGGTCCGGTTCCAGGACGACGACAAGGCCCCTGCGGCCCGTGGCGCCGCACTCGCCGCTGAGCGACGGGTGCTGGTCACCGAGGTGCGGGCCGCGTTGGCCGATCTCGGCAACGATGAGCTGGCCTCGACGTTCGAGGCCGCCGTCGTGGCCGGTCACATGATGGTCTTTCGCGAGAGGGCCAAGACCACGCTGGTGCGTGTGCTCCACGAGACCCGCATGGTCTTCCGGGAACTCGGCCGACGTCACGGAGAGCTCGGCCACCTCGCCGCCGCCGAGCACATCTTCATGCTGGTCGACGCCGAACTCCACGAGTTCATAGCTGATCCCGCCGCCCAACGAGCCAGGTTGTCCGCCAGGGCGGCTGAGTGGGCACAACTGTGGGAGCTCGAACCTCCGTTCTTCATCCGCGCCGGAGAGGTCCCGCCGCTCGCGCAGTGGCCACGTCGCGGCGGGCTGGGCGCCGCAGTGGTCCTCGAGGGAGAGATTTTGATCGGTGTGGCCGGCAGCCCCGGCACAGCCCGCGGCATCGCCCGAGTCGTCCTCGACCCGGCCTCGCCGCCCGATCTCATGCCCGGCGACATCATGATCGCGCCCCTTACCGATCCGGCATGGACCCCCCTGTTCATGGCGGCCGACGCGATCGTCGTCAACGTTGGCGGCCAGATCAGCCACGCCGTGATCGTCTCTCGTGAGCTCGGACTGCCGTGCGTGGTCTCGGTCGCTGACGCAACGAATCGTATTCCCGAGGGGGCGCTCATCGAGGTCGACGGCGCTCGCGGCACCGTGCGGATCCTGTCACTGCCCCAAGACTGAGCGGGGCGCTCTGACCCAGCGTGTGCCTGGCGGGGCGCGATGCGTGCGGTGTTACGGTCGATCTCGATGCGCTACGGGTTCGAGTCGGGGTGGAACTTCGACCACTTCGAGCCGATCTTCTCCGATTGATCAGGGCCGTGCCTGGAGGGATGGTCGATGCTGGCGGCGATGGCCCAGGCGACGTCGCGGCTGCGGCTCGGGTGCCAGGTGACGGGGATGCCCTACCGCGACCCGTCGGTCCTGGCCAACATCGCTGCGACGGTTGACATCATCAGTGGCGGGCGGCTCATCATCGGGCTCGGTGCGGGCTGGAACCAGGAGGAGTCCGACGCGCTCGGCATCCGCCTGGCTCCGTTGAAGGAGCGCATGGACCAGTTCGAGGAAGGTGTGCAGGTGGTGATCGTGCTGCTGTCGGAGGATCGGGCGTCGTTCGCTGGCCGGCACTTCGTTCAGCGCGACGCGTGGTGCGAGCCCAAGCCGTTGCAGCGTCCCCACCCGCCCATTGCGATCGGTGGCAACGGGGAACGACGTACGTTGCGTGTCGTCGCGAGGTACGCGCAGCACTGGAACTCGACGGTTGCCGATACCGTCGAGTGGCGCCGGAAGTGCGAGGTGCTCGAGCAGCACTGCGCTGCTGTCGGTCGTGACCCGTCGGAGATCGAGCGGTCTTGTGAACGTCCGCCTGAACCACGGGCAGGACCCCCGAGAGATCCAGCCGACCGTGGCTGCCGGCGCGGACCCGGGCACCCGCATCTCCCTGTACGACCCCGTCACGGACGGGTGGCGCCGGGTCGCGCCGTGGCCACCGTCGATCGCGCCGCCCGATCGTGCATGGGGGAACGTGGTGCGGGCGGGCGACCGGCTGATCGTGTGGGGCGCTCAGCTCGTCGCCGATGTCGGCGCCGCCGCCCGCGGCGCGAGCTACGACCCGACGACCGATGCGTGGCAGGCGTTGCCCGACGTGCCATGGCT
>JAYVMH010000290.1:0-12885 GCA_043759015.1 Actinomycetota bacterium | reverse complement strand
TTCGCTCCATGTAGTCCTTCACGTTGGGGAACGCGACGAAGTACGCGTCGAGGATCACCAAGGCCTCATCGGTGGGGATTCCCAGCCGCTGGCCGAGGCCGTAGGCCTCCATGCCATAGGCGAGCCCGTAGCTGACCATCTTCGCCTTCGACCGTTGCTCCAAGGTCACCGACGCCGGGTCGACGCCGAACACTCTCGCCGCGGTGGCGTTGTGGATGTCGGTACCGCTCGTGAACGCGTCGATGAGGCCGGGGTCCTGGGCGAGGTGGGCGATGCAACGGAGCTCGATCTGGTTGTAGTCGGCGACGAGCAGCGAACAACCCGGCGCAGGGATGAACGCCTTGCGGAACTGGCGGCCCTCCTCACTGCGCACGGGGATGTTGTGCAGGTTCGGCTGGTCGCTGGAGAGCCGCCCCGTGCGGGCCACCGTCTGGTTGAACGTCGCGTGGATGCGACCGTCGGGCGCCACCTCGGCGAGCAGCCCCGTCCCGTACGTGCCCCGCAACTTCTCGACCTCGCGGTACTGCAGCAGGGGGTCGATGAAGTCGGGCCACTGGTCGCGCAGCTTCTCGAGCGTCGCGGCGTCGGTGGAGAACCCGGTCTTGGTCTTCTTGCCGGGCGCGAGCCCGTGCTCGGTGTACAGGATCTCGCGCAGCTGCACCGGGGAGTTCAGGTTGAACGGACGACCCACCACGCGCTGGATCTCGGCACCGAGTCGCTCGACCTCGCTCGTGAGCCGCTGGTTCAGTTGCGTGAGCTCGGCGACATCGACCGCGATGCCGACGTGCTCCATCTTCGCCAGCACCTTCACCAACGGGTTCTCGATGGTCGCGTACAGCTCGACCATTCCCTGCTTGGTGAGCGAGGCCTCCAACGCTGTCGAGAGGTGAGCCACCGCCAATGCCTCCCGAGCCGCGATCTGGCGGTGGTCGGGGCCGGCGCCGAAGTCCAGCTGGCCCGCCGCCGCGCCGGACTCATCGGCCAGCTGGAACGACGTGTAGCGAAGCAGGAGGTCGCGGAGTGCGTAGCGCGTGTCGGCCGGGTCGATGAGATACGCGGCGATGGCCGTGTCGAGTCGCAGCCCGGGCACGCCGGCTCCCCGATCGAGCAGCCAGCGCATCAGCGCCTTCGCGTTGTGACTGCGCAGGCCGGAGTGCGCGGCGATCGCGGCCACGACCGCCGGCGAAGCGACGACCCCGGCCGACATCCACGTCACCTCGGCCATCGCCGCATCGGTCACGATCGCCAACCCGGTGACCTCGCTGCGACCGGCGTCGCCGGCCCACACCGCGATCGCATCGAGCGTCGGCTGGTCGGCGACCAGGGCAGCGGCGGCGGCCGGGTCGAGCACGTCGGTGACCTCCGCCTCGAGCACCTCCGACGACGACATCGCCGGCACTGCCGCCGTGCCGAACGTGGCGAGCGCTTCGTAGAGGCGATCGTGCAACGCTCGGAACTCGAGGAAGTCGAACAGTCGCTTCACCTCGGTCTCGTTCGGCTGCACCGTGAGGGCGGAGAAGTCGACCTCGACGGGCGCGTCACGACGCAGCGTCATCAGGTCGAAGTTCGCCCGCGCCCGGGCTTCGTGCTCGATGAGCGACCCGCGCAGCTTCGGTGTCTGCTCGCTCGCGTGGGCAAAGATCCCGTCCAGGTCGCCGTACAGGTTCAGCAACTTCGCCGCGGTCTTCTCACCGACACCGGGCACGCCGTCGAGGTTGTCGCTCGGGTCGCCGCGTAGTGCCGCGTACTGCGGGTACATGGCCGGCATCACACCGGTCTTCTCCTTGATGCCGGCTTCGTCGTACAACGCGTAGTCGCTGACGCCTCGCTTGTTGTAGAGCACCTTCACATGCGGGTCGCTGACGAGCTGGTAGCTGTCCCGGTCGCCGGTGACGATCACGACGTCGTGCCCTTGGGCCTTGGCCTGCTCGGCGAGCGTGGCGAGGATGTCGTCGGCCTCCCACCCGGCGAGGTCGAGCACGGTGATGTTCAGCGCCGCGAGCACCTCGCGCACGAGCCCCATCTGCTGGCGGAGGATGTCGGGCGCGGCCTCGCGCTGCGCCTTGTAGAGCGGGTTTGCCTCGTGGCGGAACGTCGGCTCCGGACGATCGAACGCGACGAGAACGCCATCGGGCTGCTGATCCTTCACCATGTAGATGAACATCGAGGTGAACCCGAACACGGCATTGGTGACCTGCCCCGATGCGGTCGACATGTCGGTGGGGAGGGCGAAGAACGCCCGATACGCCAGCGAGTTCCCATCGAGCAGCAACAACTTCACGGTTGGACCATCACGATGGGCGCAGGGTGCCGGCGAGGATTCGCTCGGCGACCTCGCGCATGCGGGAGCGCTCGCTCATCGCCGTGCGCTGGATGAACGTGAACGCCTCGTTCTCCCTCAGGCCGCACTCGTCGATCAGCACACCCTTGGCACGGTCGATGACCTTGCGCGCCTCGAGCTGCTCGCCCAGCGCATCGACCTCACCGGTGAGCTGCTGCAACTCGCGGAAGCGACCGATGGCCACTTCGATCGCGGGGATGAGATCACTCTTCTGATACGGCTTGACGAGATACGCGAGCGCTCCTGCGTCGCGTGCATCCTCCACCACCTCGCGTTGGCTGAACGCGGTGAGCATCAGCACGCCGCAGATGCGCTCGGCGCTGATGATCCGCGCGGCTTCGAGCCCGTCCATGTGCGGCATCTTGATGTCGAGAATGGCCAGGTCGGGGCGGAGTGAACGGACCAGCTCGACGGCCTTGTCGCCGCGACCGGTCTCGCCCACGACGTCGTAGCCCTCTTCCTCGAGGGTCTCACGCAGGTCCAGTCGGATGATGGCTTCGTCTTCGGCGATCACCACTCGGATGGTCATTCGGAGGCATTCCTTTCGGGTGGGCCCGCGGCCATTGTGGCAGGGAACCGCCCCTATCCGGAACCCAGCTGATCGAGGAGACGGTCCAGCTCGACCTCCAACTCGGCGATGCGGCCGACCACGTGCGCCCGGTGGCGGGCCATGGCCGCGGCGTGACCGCCCGCCTCCCTTGCCTCCGAGCGCGCCATCGGCGACTCGGACACCATGGCGCGAAGTTCGGCCTCGGCCGCATCGTCGCCCAGGTACATCGCCTGTTCGTCGATCACCCGCAACTCCTCGCGGAGCGCACCGAGTCGCTTGCTGGTGACGCGGAGCCGGCGGGTGGTCAGCCAAGAACTCATGCGCCGAGTCTACGAACCGACACAATGGGGCCGTGGAGGACCTCCTTGGCATCACCGACGGCTACCACGACGTACAAGGTGCATGGCACGACACGCCGATGCACACCCGGGAGGCCCTGCACGGTTTGATGGGCGAGCCGCAACCGGCGCCGCCGATGTGGTTCATCGACGAGGGTGACACCCACCGACTCGAGGGTCGGTGCCGACTGGTCCTCGACGACGGTGCCGATCTCGGCGAGATCGACGTCGTGCCGCCGGACCTCCCGATCGGATATCACCAGCTGGTCCCCACCGACGGTGGACCGATCACGACGCTGATCGCCGCCCCACGCCAGTGCCCCGCGGCACCCTCGGGCTGGGGCGTGGCAGCCCAGGTGTACTCGCTTTGGCGGCGCGATGGCTGGGGCATCGGCGATCTTCGCGACGTCGAGGCCCTCGGGCAGCAGGTGGGCGCACTCGGCGGTGTGGGCGTGCTGCTGAGCCCGCTGCACGCTCCGTCACCGACGATGCCCCAGGAGGGCAGCCCCTACTTCCCGAGCTCACGTCGATGGCTCAACCCCCTCCACATCCCCATCGACGGCGAGCGCCCGAGCGACCTTGTCAACGAAGCCGGCGGTCTCATCGACCGCGACCGTGTCTGGTCGGCGAAGCGGACGGCGCTCGCTCAACGGTTCCACGAGGAGTCGCGATCCGCCGAGTGGCGCGGTTGGGCGCGAGCCCAGGGACCCGACCTCTGGCGGTTCTGCACGTGGAACGCCCTCGCCGACCGCCACGGTTCGTCGTGGCGTACGTGGCCGCTCGAGCTCCGTCGAGCGGACAACCACACGGTGCAGGATCTGCCCTTGCACGACCACGAGTTCGCGGGCGCGTGCGAGTTCCACGCGTGGTTGCAGTGGCTGGCAGATCGCGAGCTCGAACGTGCCGCAGCCGGCGCGGGTGTCGCGCTGATCGGCGACCTCGCCGTCGGGTGCGCTGCCGACGGATCGGACGCGTGGCAGCACCAGGATCTAATGGCGCTCGATGCGTCGATCGGTGCGCCGCCCGATCCGTTCAACGCTGACGGACAGGACTGGGGGCTGCCGCCGTTCGTTCCGTGGCGGCTCCGCGCCGCGAGGTACGCACCGTTCATCGACCTCGTACGTGCCGCATGCCGTCACATGGGCGGTCTTCGCATCGATCACGTGATGGGTCTCTTCCGACAGTTCTGGGTGCCCAGCGGCGCCGCGCCGGCGGACGGTGCGTATGTGCGGTTGCCGTCGAAGGAGATGCTCGCGATCATCCGACTGGAGGCTGGGCGCGCCGGCTCGTTCGTGATCGGCGAGGACCTCGGCACCGTGGAGCCCGGCGTGCGCGAGGGGCTGCGCGCGAGCGCGGTGCTCGGCACGAAGGTGTGGTGGTTCGACAACGAGACGCCTGCCTGGCCGCCTGAGAACCTGGCCACCGTCACCACCCACGACCTGCCGACCATCGCTGGGGTCTGGTACGGCGCGGACGGTTCGCCCGAGATGCGTGCGGAACTGGCGACGCTCGGGTCCAACGCGACCACCGCCGCGGTCGAGGTGCACCGCCGAGTCGCCGCGAGCGCCAGCGCGCTGGTGCTCGCGACGACCGACGACCTCGCCGGGATGGTCGAACGACCCAATCATCCGGGTACGACGGCGGACCAGCAGCCGAACTGGCGGCGCCGGCTCCCGGCAACGTCGGAGGCCTTCCTCGCCGACGAACCTGGATCCGCCATCGTTGCGGCGCTGCAGCAGAACCGGCCGCGATGACCGAGGTGCGCGTTCCGCCGACGTTGGCCGACGACATGCCCACCGGGTTCCGAGCCGACATCGAAGGGCTCAGGGCCGTGGCGGTCGTGGCGGTGCTGCTCTATCACGCCCACCTCGGACCGACGCACGGGGGCTTCCTCGGTGTGGACGTGTTCTTCGTGCTCTCCGGCTATCTGATCACGTCGCTGCTGACGAAGGACCTCCTCCAACGAGGTGGCCACGCATTGCCCATCTTCTGGGGTCGACGGGCACGTCGCCTGCTGCCCGCGTCGCTCGCACTGATGATCGCGACGTTGATCGCCGGGCGGTTCATGCTCGACCCGCTGAAGCAGGTCGACCTCGGACACGATGCCAAGTGGGCGAGCGCGTTCGTCATCAACATCAAGTTCGCGTGGGGCGACAGCTACGCGGCCGCGCAGACCACCCCGACTCCCTTGCTGCACTTCTGGTCGCTGGCCGTCGAGGAGCAGTTCTACGTCGTGTGGCCGTTCCTCGTGTACCTGCTGACCAAGGTGCGGTGGCACACCCGGTGGTACGCGCTGGCGGTGATGGCCGGCCTCTTCACCGAATCGTTGCTCGCATACGTCTGGTGCTCGCGCTGGGCCCACACGCAGTCGTTCTTCCTCCTGCCGACGAGGGCGTGGGAGCTGATCGCCGGTGCCATGTTGGCCATGGTGGCCAGCAAGCTCACGAGCATCCCGCCGAGCGTTCGGGCAGCCGGCGCGTGGATCGGGCTGGTCACGATCGGGTACAGCATCGCCGGCTACACGGACACGATGAACCTCGGCGCGGCGGCGCTGTTCCCCGTGCTGGGCACCGTCCTCGTGATCGGCGCAGCCGGCGCAGGACACCGGAACGAACCGGCCTGGCTGCTCGGCACCCGCCCGATGGTCTGGATCGGGCGCCGGTCGTACGGCATCTACCTGTGGCACTGGCCGGCGCTGGTGCTGATCGACGCCAAGTACGGGCCGCTGTCCGCACCGGCGCGAGGTCTCGTGCTGCTCGGCGCCGTCGGTGCGGCGGCGGTCTCCTACCGCTTCCTCGAGCATCCGGTGCGCCAATCGCCGTGGCTGTCAGCGGTACCTCGCCGGGCACTGCTGATGGGGGCGTCGCTCGTCGTGACCGGCCTTCTCGCGGCCGTCATCATGATCGCCCTGCCACACGATCTCGGCGGCGATGGAGGGGTTGCGGCGGCCCCGACGTTGCCCGGCCAGCTGCCCACGACGACGACCTCACCCACCGGCGACACGAACGTCACGGACACGGGCAATCCGGACGGGACGGATCCGGCAAACACAGATCCGGCGAACTCGGGTCCGAGCACGACGGTCGCGCCACCCCCACCGGTCGTTCCGCTCGAGCAGTTGCTCGCTGCGCAACGAACGGCACTCGATGCCGCGGCCAGGATCACGAGGGTCCCATCCAACGCCACACCACCGGTGAGTCTGGCCAAGGGCGACAAGCCGCACATCTATCGGGAGAACTGCGTCATCAAGGAGGGCGTCACCGACCCCGGCCACTGCGTGTACGGCGACCCCGCCTCCACGACCGTGCTCGCACTGTTCGGTGATTCGCATGCCGCGCAGTGGTTCCCGGCGCTGGAACAACTCGCCCTCGGGGAGCGCTGGAAGCTCGCGGTGTACGTGAAGAGTGGCTGCCCGACGGCCGATGTCCGCATCAGGAAGACCTACCTCGACCAGGAGTGCGTCGTCTGGCGGCGGAAGGTCGCGGCCCAGCTCGCCACCGAGCACCCGACCATGCTCGTGATGTCGTCGACTGCGTACGACCCCGGCGGCTCCGACGTCCGCGTTGCTCGCGATGTCGCCTGGAAGCGAGGGCTGACCGCAACCCTCGACGCGCTGCGGCCGAGTGCCGAGCAGCTGCTCATCATCGGCGACACACCCCTGCCCGCACACGAGATACCCAACTGCCTGTCGGCGAACCCGCGCGGCGTCCAGCACTGCATGGCCGCGCGGAAGGCGGCGATCAACCAACCGCGCCTGCAACTCGAGCGCGACCTTGCGGCGACCTATCACGGCGACTTCGTGGACACCAGCGACTGGCTGTGTGGCACCACGGATTGCCCGGTGATCGAAGGCAACATCGTGATGTACCGCGACAACAACCACATCTCCGCCACGATGTCGAGGTACCTGGCGCCGTTCCTGCAGGCTGCGGTGGTGCCGCTGCTGCCCTGACGCGGACTGCCACGACATGCGACACAACCGTCACAATGGTAACGTTTCTGTCATGCTTCGAATCCGGGGGCGTTTGCCGCGCGCCACTGCAGCCCTCGCTCTGCTCCTGATGGGGCTCAGCACGTTCGTCGCCATTCCGAGCGCTCGGGCCGACAGCGTGTCCAGCCAGAAGCACAAGGTCGAGCAGCTGGCGGCCGAGCTGAACGCGTTGAACGACAAGATCGCCCAGATCGACGAGGACTACGGCGCTGCGCTGGACACGAAGGCCGCGCTCGACGTGAGCATCAAGGCGTCGCAGGAGAAGGTCGCTGCCGAGCAGGCACAGCTCGACCAGCTCCGCGGTGTGATGACCGACATCGCCGTCAGCCGCTTCGTCGGCAACAACGCCCACGGGCTCAGTCCGCTGTTCTCGTCCGCCTCGGTCTACAGCGATGCCCAGCAGTTCGACGCGCTCTCCAACATCGCATTCGACACCGGCGCCGCGAACGCCGACGACGTGCAGTCGTTGGTTCGTCAGTTCAACATCGACACGGCTCACCTGAAGAAGCAGCAGAAGGACGCCACCGACCTGATCGCCACGTTGGCCCGGAAGAAGGCCGAGGGCCACGCGCTGATCGTGACGTACACGAAGAAGGAAGCAGAAGCCAAGGCCAAGTACGGACAGCTCGTACAGCAGGAGACCGAACGGCAGGCTGTACTGGCCCAGCAGCGGGCGGCAGCGCAGGCGAAGGCCGCGCAGGCCGCCGCCAGCGCGGCTGCCCCACGTGGCAGCGGCGGACGTTTCGGCAGTGGGTCCAACATCCCGATGCCGCCGCCACCGTCGGGCAAGGCAGGCATCGCAATAGCGGCGGCGCGGAGCGTGCTCGGTGTCCCCTATCGCGCATTCGAGGCTTCACCGCAGGCGGGCTTCGACTGCTCAGGCCTCACGTCGTGGGCATGGGCCCAGGCCGGGGTGGCGATCCCGCACCAGTCGGGCCGTCAGTTCGCGTCCACGCCGCAGGTGCCCAAGGACCAGGCACAGCCCGGCGACCTCGTGTACTTCTACTCGCCGATCCACCACGTGGGCCTGTACATCGGCAACAACCTGATGATCGACTCGCCGCACACCGGTGCGGTGGTTCGCGTCGCGTCGCTGCGGTGGGATCAGGTCGTCGGCGTCAGCCGGCCCGGTTGATGCCCGTTCACCGGCGGGTGTCGACGGCACCCTGCGGCAACCGGTTTCGAATCCGTGGAACCCGCCGCGCGTGAACTGCCGGTAGCAGTTGCCGTACAGGTCGGAAATGAACGTCCGACTCCGACCATACCCTTCGGAGTTCCGGGGTGAATCGAAACAATCATCGAGGAGCCGCGCTCGCTACCCTGACGGCATGCCGCCCACGCCGCCGGCGGTCCACCACATCGAGCCGTCGCCCGAAGGCGCCTGGATACGACGGTTGTGGCCCTTTCTCGCAGCCCATCGACGCGACGTCGTCCTCGCGCTCGGGGCATCGGTGGTCGGGCAGGCGGCGAATGCAGTCGGACCGATCATCCAACGAGTGATCGTCGACGATTCGATCGTCCACCATCGTCGATCGGCTGCGCCGTGGCTCGTGCTCCTGGCGGTGCTGTCGTTGTTGACGTTCGGGCTCGCGTTCGTGCGCCGATGGGTGGGAGGGCGGGTGAGCCTCGGTGTGCAGCACGACCTGCGGACGTCGATCTTCGATCGCCTGATGCGGCTGGACTTCGCTGGGCACGACCGGTTGCGGACCGGGCAGCTCGTGTCGCGAGCGTCGAGCGATCTCGGACTGATCCAGCAGCTGCTCGCGTTCTTGCCGATCATGCTCGGCAACATCGTGCTCGTTGTCG
Organism: Actinomycetota bacterium; assembly: GCA_043759015.1. Classification (GTDB taxonomy): domain Bacteria; phylum Actinomycetota; class Acidimicrobiia; order Acidimicrobiales; family Ilumatobacteraceae; genus UBA668. Next base: position 3,859 of record JAYVMH010000290.1, on the reverse strand, counting down.
TGGCACTGGTTGCGATGGTCTGGTTCTCCCCGCTCCTGACGCTGGTGATGGTCGTCGCGCTGCCACTGATGGCGCGGTCCGCGCTCCGGTTGCGCAGCACCGTGTTCCCCGCGACCTGGGACGCCCAGCAACGCGCCGGCGAGGTGGCGGGCGTGGTGGACGAGGCGGTCACCGGGGTACGGATCGTGAAGGGGTTCGGCGCCGAAGAGCGTGAGATCACCCGCCTCGGCGAGACTGCCACCGGTCTGTACCGCGCCCGGGTGCGGCTGGTGCGCCTCCAGGCTCGCGCCACGTCCACGCTCGCCGCGATACCGGCGCTGGCACAGGTGGCGGTGCTCGCCCTGGGCGGGTGGATGGCCATGCGCGGGCATCTCAGCCTCGGCACGTTCCTCGCCTTCTCGTCGTACCTCGTGCAACTCGTCGCGCCGATCCGGATGATGGCTCTGGTGGTCGCGGCTGCGCAGCAGGCGCGGGCGGGCAGCGAGCGCGTCCTGGGCATCCTCGACGCGAACGCTGAGGTCGTCGATCGGCCGGGTGCGGTTGATCTCGCGGAGGTGGTGGGCGTCGGGGGCGCGGGAAGCACCGTTCGATTCGACCACGTGCGCTTCGGTTACGCGGCCGACGACCCCGCACTCGACGACTTCCACCTGAACATCGCCGCCGGCGAGGTGGTCGCGCTCGTCGGCGGGAGCGGGTCGGGGAAGTCCACGGTCACGGCGCTCCTCCCGCGGTTCTACGACGTGGCGTCGGGCTCGATCGAGATCGACGGCACCGATGTGCGCGACGTCACGCTGACCTCGCTCCGACGCCACGTGGGTGTGGTGTTCGAGGAAGCATTTCTGTTCTCCGACACAGTGCACGAGAACATCGCGTACGGCCGGCCCGAAGCAACGCGAGCACAGGTCCGAGAAGCGGCGAGGGTGGCGGGCGCCGAGCGCTTCATCGATGCGCTGCCCGACGGCTTCGACACCGTCGTCGGTGAGCGAGGGCTGACGTTGAGCGGCGGGCAGCGCCAACGGATCTCGCTGGCCCGTGCCGTTGTCAGCGACCCGCGGATCCTCGTGCTCGACGACGCGACGTCGGCCGTGGACACCACCACTGAGGAAGCCATCCACGCGGAGCTCCGAGCCGTGATGGCAGGCAGGACGACGATCCTCGTCGCCCACCGTGCGTCGACCGTTCGATTGGCTGATCGCGTGGTGCTCCTCGACGATGGACGAATCATCGACGAAGGCAGTCACGACGAGCTCCTCCACCGCAGCGCGGGCTATCGCGCATTGATGGGCGACGAGGCCGACGATCGTGTGATCGATTCGGTCGCACCCGGAACGAACGGCGTCACGCCCGCTGCGTGGCCCAGTGTCGATGCGGTGCGTCGGGCCGGGAGCGCGTCGATCATCACCCCATCGGGTCGAGCAGCAACCGGCGCACCGGGCGGCGGCAACGTCGGCGCGAGCCTCGCCGCGACTCCCGAACTGCTGGCCGCGCTGGCGACGCTCCCGGCTGCCGACGACGAGCCGAACGTCGACCTGGTGGCCGCAGCACGGGACCCAGCAACTCCGTTCCGCGTGCTGCGGTTCGTACGACCATGGCGTCGCTGGCTCGGGCTCGGGTTGCTGTTCGTCGGGCTCGATGCGTTCCTCACCGTGCTCGGCCCGGTGTTGATCCGCCACGGCATCGACAGCGGAGTGAGCAAGGGCTCGACCCGCGTGCTCTGGAACACGTCGCTCGTGTTCCTGGCCGTCAACCTCGTCGACTGGTTGGCAACGTGGGCGGGCACCTACGTCACCGGTCGCACCGCGGAGCGAATGCTGCTCGCGTTGCGGGTGCGGATCTTCAGTCACCTGCAACGACTGTCGCTGGACTACTACGACCACGAGATGGATGGGCGGGTGATGACCCGCATGACGACCGACGTCGAGGCACTGTCGCAGTTGGTGCAGAGCGGCCTGGTGAGCGCGGTGGTCGGTGTGGCCACGTGCGTCGGGGTCGCGATCTTCCTGGTGATCCTCTCGCCCGCGCTCGCGCTCGCCGCCGGTTCGGTGATGCCCGCCCTGATCGCCGCCACGTGGTGGTACCAGCGGCAGTCGTCGAGGGCCTACCGACTTGCCCGCGACGCAATCGCCAACGTGAACGCCAACCTGCAGGAGAACCTGTCGGGCGTTCGGGTGACGCAGGCGTACGGCCGGCAGGGCCAGAACGCGTCAACGTTCCGAGCGTCGAGCGGCCTGTACCTCAACGCCCGACTCAAGGCCCAGCGATTGCTTGCGATCTACTTCCCGTCCATCGGCCTGCTCTCCGACATCGGTGGGGTCGCCGTGCTCGCCGCCGGTGTGTCGCTGGTCGATTCGGGCAGCACAACCCCCGCGGTCGTGATCGCATTCGTGCTGTACCTCAACCTGTTCTTCTCTCCCATCCAGCAGCTCTCCCAGGTGTTCGACACGTGGCAGCAGGCCAGCGCATCGACGGCGAAGATCACGGAACTGTTGACCACGCTGTCCACCACCCCTCCACCGCTCGACCCCGTGGCCCCCGGACGACTCACCGGTGCGCTCGAACTGCGCGACGTGCACCTCCGCTACGTCGAAGGCGGTGCCGAAGCGCTGGCGGGCGTGTCGCTGCGCATCGCGCCCGGCGAGACCGTGGCGTTGGTGGGCGAGACGGGCGCGGGGAAGTCGACGATCGTGAAGCTGTTGGCCAGGTTCCACGACCCCACCCAGGGCGCCGTGTTCGCCGATGGCATCGACTTGCGGACCATCGACCTGACCGCCTACCGCCAGCAGTTGGGCGTCGTACCACAGGAACCGTTCCTGTTCACCGGCTCTGTGCGCGACAACATCGCGTACGGTCGACCGGACGCTTCGGACGCCGAGGTCGAGAGAGCCGCCCGCGACGTGGGAGCCCACTCGTTCATCGCGGATCTCGCCAGCGGCTATCGCACAGCGATCTCCGAACGGGGTCGATCACTGTCGGCCGGGCAACGTCAACTGATCGCGCTGGCGCGGGCTCAGCTGGTCGATCCGGCGGTGCTGCTGCTCGACGAGGCGACCGCCAACCTCGACCTCAACGCCGAGGCCAAGGTTCGTGACGCGATGGCCGCGGTCGCTGCCGCGCGCACGACCGTGCTCGTGGCCCACCGTCTGCCGACAGCCAGAACAGCCGATCGCATCGTCGTCCTCGCCGATGGCGTGATCGTGGAGGTCGGGGATCACGACACGCTGCTACGCGGCAAGGGCCGGTACGCCGCGATGTGGGCCGCCCATCACGGCACGCACTCCTGAGGTTCAACCGACCTCATCGGTAGTTCGGCACTGTCACGGCGGTGCTGCCACGTCGTCGCGAACCACAGTCCGGCCAAGAGGATGGCGGCGGCCACGAGGCCGTCCGCGAGCCAGTGGTACCCGGTGACCGTGACCGCGAACACGGTGAGGAACGCGTGGGCCGCGCCGAGCCAACGCCACCGGCTCCGGCTCACCGACACCGTTGCGATGCCGATCAACATCGCCCACGCGACATGCATCGACGGCATCGCCGCCAGTTGACCGACCGCGGCCGCACCACTGCTGTCGTACACCCGCGGGCCGTAGACGGCACCGGTGTCGATGAAGCCGTACTCGGGGAAGAACCGCGGCGGTGCCACGGGTATCACCTGGATCGCCATGCAGAGGAGCGACACGAAGGCGAGCTGGTTGCGCCAGCGGCCGAACGTGTCGCGGTGGCGAACGAACAGCCACACGAGGAACACCCCGAGCGGTGCGACGTGGCAGACGATGTAGTATGCGTTGGCGAAGTACACGAGCCACGTCGCGTGCAACGTCCAGTGCTGCAACGTTGCTTCGTTCGGGAGGTGCAGCCACCG
>JAYVMH010000289.1:0-12887 GCA_043759015.1 Actinomycetota bacterium | reverse complement strand
CCGCACGAGAACGCGTGGTGCCCGACTTCCGCGACGCCTTCGCTCTCGCCATGGAGAACGTCGCCCAGTTCGCCCGACTGCAACGGGCCACGCTCGTGGACGCCGAGTGGGAACCGAAGCCGGGCGTGATCGTCGGCCAGCGTCAGATACCGATCGACAAGGTCGGTTCGTACCTGCCGGGCGGTCGGTACCCGCTGGTGTCGTCGCCGCTCATGAGCGTGCTCGTGCCGAAGGTGGCGGGGGTCGGCAGCGTGGTCACGTGCACACCGCCCATTCCGGTGGCGGCCCGGATCAGCGATCACGCAGTCGACCCGGCGATGGTGTACGCCACCGACGCCTGCGGCGCCGACGCCATCTTCTCGATCGGCGGCGTGCCGGCCTTGGCGGCGATGACGTTCGGGATCGAGGGTCTGACGCCCGTCGACATCGTGTGTGGCGCCGGCAATCAGTTCGTGGCCGAAGCGAAGCGCCAGCTGTTCGGGCGTGTCGGCATCGATCTGCTCGCCGGGCCGAGCGAGGTCGCGGTGATCTGCGACGAGACCGCCGATCCCGAACTGGTCGCCGCCGATCTGCTCGGCCAGGCCGAGCACGGGCCGAACTCGCCGGCCTTCCTGGTGACCACCGACGAGGCGATCGGACATCGCGTGCTCGCCGAGATCGAGCGGCAGCTTCCGTTGCTGCGCACCCGCACCGTCGCCGAGGCGGCGTGGCGCGACTACGGCGTCGTCGTGCTCTGCCACAGCCGCGAGGACGCGGTGGCCGTGTCCGACGAGATCGCCTGCGAGCACCTGGAGGTGCACACCGCCGACGACGCCTGGTACCACGCCCGCCTGCGCAACTACGGCTCGATCTTCCTCGGCGAGCGGGCGACGGTGGCCTACTCCGACAAGGGCCTCACCGGCACGAACCACACGTTGCCCACGCGCCGCACCGCCCGGTACACGGGCGGGCTCTCGGTGGCGAAGTTCCTGAAGACCGTCACGTACCAACGGATCGAGAGCGACGACGCGACCCGGGAGATCGCTCCGGCCGTCATCTGGTTCGACCGCATGGACATGCTCCACGGCCACGAGCGCACCGCTGCCATCCGCCTCGAACGCGCCGGCGGCACCGTGCCATAGCGCGGCCCGAACAAGCAGCCGCGAGTCAGTGCCACTCGGCGAGGTCGATGACGACCTTGCCGAACAGGTCGGGATGCTCCATGCGCCGGAACGCGTCGTGGATGCAGGCGACGGGGAAGACCGAATCGACGATCGGGCGCAGACCGCTCGCCTGCATGAAGACGAGCATCGCGATCATCTCGGAGCGCGTGACCGAGCTCGACCCGATGATCGAGATCTGGCGATAGAAGACGCGGGCGAGATCGAGCGTCGCCAGGGCTCCGGCGGTCGCGCCCGCGATGACGACGCGGCCGCCGGGCCGCACGGCCTTCAGGCTGTGCTCCCAGGTCGCCGCGCCAACCGTCTCGACGACGAGGTCGACACGGTGCGGCAACCGGCCACCGGTCTCGATCGCCTCGTGTGCGCCGATGGCGATCGCCCGCTCGCGCTTGGCCGGCGAACGGCTCGACGAGACGACGTGGAGACCGGCGGCCCGTGCCAACACGATCGCCGCCGTCGCGACACCCCCGCCCGCCCCCTGCACGAGCACCGACTCGCCGGGACGGGCCGCCGCACGGGTGAACAGCATCCGGTAGGCCGTGCCCCACGCCACGTTCAGGCATGCGGCCTCGTGCATCGACAGCCACGCCGGCTTCGGCACGATGTTGCGGCGGGGCACGATCGTACGCTCGCCGAACGCGCCCGGGAAGGCCTCGGAGACGAGCTGGCGCGCAGGATCCATCGTCTCGTCGCCGAAGCCGGCATCCGGATCGCCGAACGACCCGGAGACCACGACCTCGTTGCCCTGCGGATCCCAGCCGGCGATGTCGCACCCGAGGACCATCGGGAACTGCTCGGGCCGCACCCCGATGCCGCGCAGCGACGCGAGGTCGTGCCCGTTCGCCGTGGTCGCCGCCACCGTGACCACGACGTGCCCGGCCGGCGGCTCGGGTTCCGGCCAGTCGTCGCGCAACACGAGCATCGACAACGGATCGTGCGGGCTGATTCCCATGGCCACGGCGGCGCGCATGGCCGACCAGGGTACGCAACGGACCGACGGCGCGCGGCGACTCGTGCGAGGCTGACGACATGGACAAGGTGACGGTGCTCGACGGCGGAATGGGGCGCGAGCTCCTGGAGATCGGCGCGCCGTTCCGGCAGCCGGAGTGGTCGGCGCTCGCGCTCATCGAGGGTCCGGAGTGGGTCGTGCGGGCGCACGCCCACTTCATCGACGCCGGGGCCGACGTGATCATCACCAACAGCTACGCCGTCGTGCCGTTCCACCTCGGCGAGGAGCGCTTCGCCGCGTCCGGCCGAGAGCTCGCGGCGCTCTCCGGTCGACTGGCGCGGCAGGCGGCGGCCGCCGTACCCGACGACCGCACGGTGCGGGTCGCGGGTTCGCTGCCACCGCTCTTCGGGTCGTACCGCCCCGACCTGTTCGACGCCGCCGACGCCCCACGGATCATCGACCCCCTGGTCGACGGCCTCGCCCCCAACGTCGATGTGTGGCTCGGCGAGACGCTCTCGTCGATCGCCGAGGCGGCGGCCGTGCGCGCCGCGCTCGAACGGGCCGGGTCAGCCGCGGCAGGCCGACCGCTGTGGATCTCGTACACGCTCGACGACTCGTGCCAGGCCACGTTGCGCTCCGGTGAGCCCGTAGTCGACGCCGTCTCTGCGGCGATCGACCTCGGAGCCGATTCAGTGCTGTTCAACTGCTGCCTCGCCGAGTCGATCAGCGCGGCGATGCCAGTGGCCGTCGCGACGGCCGCCGGGCGGGCGGCGATCGGCGGCTACGCCAACCGCTTCGTGGAAGCGCACATGTCGACCGGGGCGGCCAACAGCGGGCTCGCGGCGCTGCGCAACGACCTCGACGCCGTGACCTACCGCGACATCGTCGAGACCTGGATCGACGCGGGCGCCACCCTCGTCGGCGGCTGCTGCGGCTTGGGCCCCGAGCACATCGCCGCACTCGCATCGCGCCGGTCGTGACCGCGGCGCCTCGCTCGGCGGAGCAACTCGTCGCCGACCTGCGTCGGCTCGGGGTGGACGCCGGCGACCTCGTGATGGTGCACGCCTCTCTGCGAGCCCTCGGCGCGGTCACCGGCGGGGCCGACGGTGTGCTCGACGCGCTTGGCGAGGCACTCGGCCCGACCGGCACGTTGCTCCTCATGATCGGGCCCGGCGAGGGAATCGGGGCGTTCGACGCGCTGCGCACGCCGGTCGACCCGGACGTGGGCGTGCTCGCCGAGGTGTTCCGTTCGCGCCAGGGCACGCTGGTGAGCAACCACCCCGAAGGCCGCATGGGCGCGTCGGGACCGCTCGCCGCCGGGCTCGTCACCGACGTGCCGTGGGACGACTACTACGGGCCGGGGTCCCCGCTCGAACGCTTCGTCCACCACCGCGGGCGCGTCCTTCGCCTCGGGGCCGATCTCGACACCGTGACCCTGCTGCACTACGCCGAGTACCTCGCCGAGCTGCCGTCCAAGCGACGCGTCGTACGCCATCCGCTCGTCCTCGGTCCGCAGGGGCCCGAGCACCGCGCGGTGACCTGCCTCGACGACTCCGACGGAATCGTGGCCTGGCCCGGTCCCGACTACTTCGGGCTCATCCTCACGGCGTATCTCACCACCAGCCGGGCCGCCGCCGGCCGGGTCGGCGATGCCGCGAGCGAACTGATCGACGCCGCCGACCTCGTGGACTTCGCCGTCGGCTGGATGGCCGAGCACCTCACGCCGTTCGCGACGTGACCGCGGCCGGCGCCGTCGCCGCCCGCTGAGCGAACCAGCTCTGCCGGCGGCTCGCCTCCGTCCTAGCGGGCGACGCGTGCGCGCAGCGCGTCGGTGGTGACGACCACCCGCCCGGTCACCCTGCGGTCGGTGAGCGCCCGGATCGCGGCTCCGGCCTCGGCGAGTGGGTAGGTGGCCGACACGTGTGGCCGCAGCGTGCCCGAACGCAGCAACGACATCAGCTCGTCGATGTGGCGCGAAGCGGCGGCGCGGTCGCGACCGACGAACGCACCCCAGAACACGCCGACGATCGAGCAGCTCTTCAGCAGCGCGAGGTTCAGCGGGATCTTCGGGATGACGCCGGCGGCGAAGCCGACCACCAGGAACCGGCCGTCCCAGGCGATCGCCCGCAGCGCCGGTTCGGCATAGTGCCCGCCGACGGCGTCGTACACGACGTCGGCGCCGTGTCCGTCGGTGAGGGCGCGCACGCGTTCCTTGAGGTCCTCTGTCTCGTAGTTGATCGTCGCCGACGCGCCGTACCGCCGGCACAGCTCGAGCTTCAACTCGCTCGACGCTGCGGCGATGACACGGGCACCTGCGAGCACCCCGAGCTCGACGGCGGCGAGCCCGACACCACCCGACGCGCCGAGCACGAGCAGGCTCTCGCCGACGCGCAGGTGGGCGCGGTCGTGCAGCGCGTAGTGCGAGGTTCCGTACGCCGTGAGGAACGACGCGGCGACGACGAGGTCGGCGTCGGCCGGCAGCGCCGCGCACTGCTCGACGCGCACGGTCACCTGTTCAGCGAGCCCGCCCACGCCGGGCCAGGCCAGGACCCGATCGCCCGCCGCGAACCCGGAGACGCCGTCGCCGACCGCCGTCACGATCCCGGCCACCTCGCCGCCCGGCGAGAACGGCGGCGGCGGCTTGAACTGGTAGCGGTCTTGCACCATCAAGCTGTCGGGGAACCCGACGGCGCAGGCGTGCACCTCGATGCCGACCTCGCCCGGCCCCACTGCCGGGGCCGGAACATCGTCGAGCGTGAGCTCCTCGGGCGTCGTCGGCGGCCGACAACGGATGGCTTGCATGGTCGGACCCCCGGTTCGGCAACGGCGGCCGAGCGTAGCCACCACCCGCGTCGCTGGCCGGGCCGGGCCGGGCCGGGACGGGACGGGACGGGACGGGACGGGACGGGACGGGACGGCTCAGGCCGGGCCCGGACAGCTCGGACCGGAACAGCTCGGTCCCTGGCAGTAGGTTCGAGCCGTGCCCTCCGGATGGAACCTCGCCGACGCCTGGGAGACGATCGCCGACCGCCTGCCCGACGCGCCGGCGCTGTGGCACGCCGGCCGGATGACGACGTGGTCCGAGATGGACCGACGCGCCGACGGCGTCGCTGCGGCCCTGCTCGCCGCCGGTGCGGCGCACCAGGACAAGGTCGCCCTCTACCTGCACTCCTGCCCGGAGTACCTCGAGGCGGCCTTCGCCGCCACGAAGTGCGGGCTCGTGCCGGTGAACACGAACTACCGGTACACGGCCGACGAGCTCGCGTACCTGTGGGACAACGTCGATGCCGTCGCCGTGGTGTTCCACGGCGGCTTCGCCGACCGCTGCGCGCAGATTGCCGCTGTGGTGCCCAGGGTGCGCCTGTGGCTCTGGGTCGACGACGGCAGCGGGCCGTGTCCGCCGTGGGCCACGGTGTACGAGGCGGCCGCCGCCACCGGCGCCGAGCTCGGGCGCACGGGCGGCCCGCGTGCCGAGCCGGGAGCACGCTCGGGCGACGACCTCGTGCTCGTGTACACGGGAGGCACCACGGGCATGCCCAAGGGCGTCATGTGGCGCCAGGACGACCTCGTGCAGAGCCTCGACACGGCGCGCGCAAAGCTGCCGGCCGAACCGGGGCTCGCCGCCCTCGCGGCCCGCACCGTCGCCCCGGGTCCCCGCAACCTCGCGGCCGCACCGTTGATGCACGGCACCGGCTTCTTCAACGCGATCACCAACCTCCTGCTCGGTGGCTCCGTGGCGACGCTGGCCGGTCGGACCTTCGACGCCGTGGAGCTGCTCGACACGATCGAACAGGTGGCGATCAAGTCGATGTCGATGGTCGGCGACGCGTTCGGCAAGCCGATCCTGCGGGCGCTCGACGCCGAGCCGGGCCGCTGGGACGTGTCGTCGATGCGCGTCGTCCTCACGAGCGGCGTGATGTGCTCGTCGGAGACGAAGGCCGGTCTGCTGCGCCACATGCCCCGGCTGATCATCGCCGATGCCCTCGGCTCCAGCGAGGCGTTGAGCATGGCCACGTCCACCACGACCGCGAGCTCGTCGGGCGGCGCCGACGATCGCACTGCACGGTTCCGCATCGGGCCGAAGACGGCGGCGATCACCGAGGACGGCCGAATGGTCGTACCGGGCAGCGGCGAGCTCGGGCGCCTCGCGCTGCGCGGCAACCTGCCGGTCGGCTACTACAAGGACGAGGCGAAGACCGCGGCCACGTTCGTCACCGTCGACGGTGTCCGCTGGTCGATCCCTGGCGACTGGGTGGCCGTCGAGGCCGACGGCACGCTCACGTTGCTCGGCCGGGGCAGCCAGTGCATCAACACCGGCGGCGAGAAGGTGTACCCCGAGGAGGTCGAGGAGGCACTGAAGCTGCACCCGAGCGTCGCCGACGCTGCAGTGGTCGGCGTACCCGACGAGCGCTTCGGTCAGGCCGTGACCGCGGTCGTCGAGGCGGCGCCCGGCGCGACGGTGGACGAGCGCGAGCTGGTGGCTCACGTGCGGGCGACGCTCGCCGCCTACAAGTCACCGAAGCGCGTGCTGGCGATCGACACCCTCGGTCGCGCCGCGAACGGCAAGCTCGACTACCAGCGCCTCGCCCAGCTCGCGTGCGACGAGCTCGGCATCACCTGATCCGACCCGCTCGATCGCACGCCCCACGCTGCTCGGGCCCATCGCACGCCCCACGCTGCTCGGGCCCCACGCTGCTCGGGCCCGCGCTGCTCGGGCCCCACGCTGCTCAGGCGTCGGTCGGTTCCGGCGTGAGCGTCACCGAGGCGCCCTCGATCCGGATCCGGACGCCGTCGACACCACCCATCTGTCGGAGGTACGAGGCGAGCGCCGAGGCGAGGGCGTCGTCCGCGCCGGACCCGGCGGGCACGAGCTCGCGCCGTGTCCCTTGGACCGTCGTCCGCTCGCCCTCGTCGGCGCTGCGTTCGCCGGCGGCGCCGACCACGCCGTTGCGCACCTGCTGGCGCTGTTGGCGACGAAGGGCGGACGAGGACGCCGCGGCGACGGGCAGCGGCTCGGACTCGCCCGTCGAGTAGGTCGACCCGTAGTGCAGCACGCTCTCCCAGTCGACCGCCAGCGGTCGACGCCCGGTGGCGGGCGACAACGTCGCGGAGCGATCGCGCGGAAGCGGTACCGCCGATGGCCGCGGCACCGGCTTGTACAGCTTGTCGATGAGGTTCACGCCGATGTCGACGAGCGCGTTCTTCACGCCGATGTACGCGACGATCCCGTACGACGCGAGCAGCGCGTTCGCCGCGGCGAACAGCGCATGGGCCCAGCGGTGGCGCTGGATATCATGGTACAGCGTCCAGGCGGACCACGCGACGAGCAGGAACGGCATCACGACCAGGAGCAACCGCGCCGTCGTGCGGTTGCGCACCTTCGGTGTGCGGGCGAAGGCGATCTTCCTGCCGGTGAGCCCCTGCCCGACCGAGACGATGACGCCGGACAGGTTGACCGGCGCGAGGATCAGGTTGAAGCCGTACACGCGGAAGATGTCCGTGCGCTTGTACCCGCAGTCCTTCAGGTCGGCGGCCATCGCCAGGAAGTAGGGCGCGGCCGTGCCGACGACAAGTGGGCTGAGCAGCACCTCGGGGTACGGGTAGAAGAGGATGAACAGCAGGCCGAGGCTGCTCCACGCGATGGATCCGAGGTAGTTGGCGCGCAGGTATCCCTCGATCGCATGGCTGCGGCCGGTGCGGTGCCGGTACTGGCGGAGCAGCCGGCGAAGCTTGCCGAGCACGAGCAGACCGCCGTTGGCCCAGCGCTCGCGCTGGATGCACAGGGCACCGAAGTCTGGCGGCGTCGCGCTGTAGCTGAGGCGCTCGGGATAGTTGACGATCCTCCAGCCGTGCAACCCGAGATCGATCGACGACTCGGTGTCCTCGATGACCGTGCGGTCCGAGATGTACCGGTGCACGGCGCGGCCGTCCTCGGTGTCTTCGACCTCGAGGTCGTCGATCGCGCGCTTGCGCAGGACGGCGTTCGCCCCCACCCAAAACGCGGCGCCGTAGTGCCCCATCCCCTGATGGCTTATGTGCTGCAGGTCGGTGGTGGCGCCGGCGAGGCGTTCGAGGCGCGTGGCCGCTCCCGGGTACGCGCTGTACGGCGTCTGCGCCACACCGACGTCGGCGTTCTCCGGGCGCTCGAGGAGGTACACGAGCCGCAGGCAGTACTCGGGCAGCACGACGCTGTCGGCGTCGAGCGTGAGCACGTAGTCGGAGCCCGGTACGTGGAGATCGGCGAGCTCGGGATCGCACGGCTGCAGCTCGCGGCCCGCCGGCGTCGCTTTGATCTGGTAGCTCGCCCCCATCAACCCGATGTAGCTGTTCAGGTTCATCGCCTTGTTCGGCTCGTGCGACAGCGAGGCAAACGACTTCCGTTCGAACGAGGAGAACTCGGCGTCGAAGGTGTGCACGAGACGGCGGTAGAGGCGACCGAGTCGCTCCTCCGGGAAGACCCCGCCCTCGTCGGCGGCGGCACGGACGGCGGACGCGACCGCGTCGAGGTCGGCCGCCAGACGGCCGAGGACGTGCTCCGCGATGAACTGGTCGGAGTGATCGTGCACGGCCCGCGCCTGGCCCAGGTCGCGCAGCCACGTCGAGGCGCGCTGGTACTCGACGGCGAGGCGATCGAGCTCGCCGAGGCCTTCAAGCTTCTCGGTGGCGGCGCGCCGCTCGAAGGCCTCGAGCGCGACGTAGGCCGACTCGAACGGCTCGCGCAGCAGGGCGCGCAGCGCCTCGGGGGCGCGACGCGCCGCATCCAGCTGGGCGGCGGCCTGGGCCGAGTCGGACACGGGCGGGTCGTCGATCAGCAGGACGACGCGCAGGTGCGGGAACTCCTGCAGTGCGGCGGCGAGGAGCGAACCGTTGACGACGTGCTCGTCCTCGCGAAACGACGGCACAAGCACCGTGACGCTGGGGTCGCTCGTGGCGAAGTGCTCCTCGATGTCGAACCGAGGCACGCGTTGGTGCGAGCGCCAGCGGTAGAACGCGCCGAGGCGGGCGACGAGGTAGGCGCATGCCGACGCCGTGAGTGCCGTGACGATCAGCAGGTACGACACGGTCTCGATCGTGAAGCGGATCGTCTTTCCACCGGAGGTGACGAACTGCTGGTAGACCACCGACACGACGTACGCGACCCAGCAGGCGACGGTCGCCACGATCAGCAGGCGCGCCCGCACGACCCGGCCGCCGGTCGGTCTACGGGCGATCGGCGGCAATGGTGCCGTGCGCCGGTCGGCGCCCCACTGCCGACGGCGAGCGGGCGCGCCCGGACCAGGGTCTCCCGAACCGAGGTCGGTCGACTCGACGCCTGGGGCTCGTTCACGCCGGACGTTCACCCGGTCGCCTCCGCCATTGACGTGTCCACGAGTCCTCCTGGCCAGCCGCCTGGTCGGCACCCGGCTCGGCAAGCCACGGCGCCAGACGTCGTCAGCGATGGTAACCCGGTCTCCACGGTGTGTCACCATGTACGCACGTGTCGTGGCTGCTCAGCGGCCCGCTCGGAAGGTGGGGCTCATGCTCGTACAGGAAGCGACCGGGTCGGCGCAGCCCAACGCTCGGCCACCTCGGCGGCAACTGTCCGTCCTCCGGGTGCTCGTCGCTGTGGCAATGGTGGCGACCGCCGCCTACGGCATCTCGGCGGCCGTTCGCCGGGTGACGCACCGCACGGGGGCACTCGCCCCGCAGTGGTTCGCCCCCTACGTCGACGTGACCTTGACCCCGTCCTACCCGTTCGAGAACGAGACGGCGGCTCCGGCCCGCCAGGTCGTGCTCGGGTTCGTCGTCGCCAGCGCCGACGGCTCGTGCGCGCCGGCGTGGGGCGCGGCGTACGGTCTCGACGAGGCGTCCACATCGCTCGACCTCGATCGCCGGCTGACGCGGCTGCGCGCCCACGGTGCCGACCCCATCGTCTCCTTCGGTGGCGCGGCGAACACCGAGCTCGCCTCCGCGTGCGCGGACGCGTCAAGCCTGCAGCGCGCCTACGGGTCGGTCGTCGAGCGCTACCAGGTTCCGGTCATCGACCTCGACCTCGAGGGTGCCGGCTTGTCCGACACCGGCGCACTGGCTCGCCGCGCCACCGCCGTGGCGGCGCTGCAGCGCGACCGCAAGGCGGCGGGTCATCCGCTCGCGGTGTGGCTGACGCTCCCGGTCGACGCCAACGGGCTTCCACCGGCAGCGCAGGCCGCGGTGACTGCGATGCTCCAGAAGGGCGTCGACCTCGCCGGTGTGAACGCGATGACGATGAACTTCGGCGACGGTGGACGCCTGCGGTCGAACATCGAACACGCGCTGCTCGGGGTGGTTGGCCAGCTCGACACCGTCTATCGAACGGTCGGCCTCAAGCTCGACCGCGCCGAGCTGTGGCGGCGCGTCGGGGCCACGCCGATGATCGGCCTCAACGACGTCGTGTCGGAGAAGCTCGACCTCGCCACCGCGACGTGGCTCGTCGACTTCGCCCGTCAGCACGGCGTCGGGCGCCTATCGATGTGGTCGCTCAACCGGGACACGGTGTGCGGGGCGAACGTCGACGCTACGAAGCCGTCACCACATTGCAGCGGCATCGATCAACGACCCGGCGCGTTCGCGGAGTTGTTCGGCGCGATCGGTCGATCCAACAGCGCCGTCGCCGCCGCCGGTACGAGTGCCGTGACGACGACCGTCGCTCAGGCCGGCGCGCGAACCGCGCCGCCCGACGATCCGACCAAGAGCCCGTACCCGGTCTGGAACCCGAACCGCTCCTACCAGCAGGGCCGCAAGGTCGTCTGGCACGGCAACGTCTACGCGGCCCTGTGGTTCACCAACGGGCAAGTACCCGACGGCGCGAGCCCGACGGACGGACCGGTTCCCTGGCGGCTCGTCGGCCCCGTGCTCCCCGGCGAGCACCCACCGGTGACCACCACCATCGCGTCCGGCACCTACGTCGCCTGGGATCCGGGCACGGCCTTCACGAAGGGCCAGCGCGTGCAGGTGGGCGGTACCGGCTACGAGGCGAAGTGGTGGACCAAGGGCGACGCGCCCGACGTGGAGGTGGCGAACGACTGGGAGACGCCGTGGCAGCCGCTCGGCGTCGACCCCGGTGACGGCGCGGCGCTCGTCGGCGCGCCCGAAGCACCAGCTCCGGCGAGCACGACGACAGCGGCACCAGCGGTTGCGACCGCGACGACCAACGCGACGACCACCGCGACGACAACGGCGTCGACGACCGGGACTGCGACGACCGCCGCCCCTGTCCCCTCGACATCGACCGCAGCCGCCGCCGGCCAGGCTACGACAGCCGCCTCGGGCAGCTCGGCCGCCGAGCCAGCCGCTCAGTGCGTAGCGACGACGGTCGACCCCGTTCGTTTCACCGACGGCTCCTGGGAACTCCTTCCGGCGGCCCGCACCACGCTCGATGCGCTCGCCCAGACCGCACGAACGAGCAACCTGGCGCGCATCACCCTCGTCGGTCGCTCGGACGCCCGACCCGGCCTCTCGGTCACGAACGACCAGCTCTCGCACCTGCGGGCCGACGCGGTGGCCAGCTACCTGCGAGCGAAGGGCGTCGCCACACCGATCGCGGTCGACGGCCGTGGCGATCAGGACCCGGTCGGCGCCGGTTCGGCGGCGACGGACCGGTCGGTGGAGATCACCGTCGCGTGCGGCCCGGGCTAAGTCAGCGCTGAGCCACGACGCGCCGGCGGAGGCGAACCGAGGGCTGCCGCGCTTCAGCGTTCGCCGGCCCTGACCGCTTCGGCGACCCGACCCCAGTTGGCGAGCGCCGGCTGGAGCCTGTGGTCGATGCGCCGGTCATGAGATCGAACTCCATCGCTGCATGGTGCCAACTTCCGCACCCCGGTCCCGGCCGTGGAACAATCGTGGCGGCGTCGCCGGGGGTCCAGGGGCGAGCCGCTGCGCGACGACCCCAGACAGACGACGAGAAGGACGAGGGGAACGACCACGATGACCGTCACCACTGCTGCTGAAGCGCCTCCCCGTTTCGTGCGTGCCGATGGGCCGGACAAGGTGACCGGCAGCGGCCGCTACGCCGCCGACCTCACGCTCACCGGGCTGCTCGCCGCCAAGTTCCGCTACGCCGGCACGAGCCACGCCCGCATCACCCGGCTCGACGTCTCGGCCGCTCGCGCCATGCCCGGCGTGTTCGCGGTGCTCACCGCCGACGACGTGCCCGCCGTTCGCTTCGGCCCCTTCGTCCAGGACCGCACGCTGTTCGCCCGCGACGTCGTGCGGTTCGAAGGCGAGGTCGTGGCCGCGGTCGCCGCGGTGGACGCCGTCACCGCGCAGCGCGCCGTAGACGCCATCGTCGTCGAGTACGAGGCGCTGCCGGTGGTGGGCGACGTGGAAGCGGCGTTGCTGGCCGACTCGCCGCTCGTGCACGCCGACTGGTCGACCTACGGCGCCGCCGACGCGCTCGTTCGTTCGGCCAACGACGCCTCGTTCTCGTCGATCACCAAGGGCGACGTCGACGCCGCGCTGGCCACCGCCGACGCCGTGGTGCGCAGCCGGTACGTGGCCGATGCCAGCCACGCCGCACCGATCGAGCCGCGCGCCGTCGTCGCCCAGTGGGAAGGCAACAAGGTCACGATCTGGACCTCGACCCAGGTTCCGTTCGATGCTCGCGCCGGCGTGTGCGAGACGCTGGAACTGCCGGCCAACCGCGTGCGCATCATCGTGCCGCACCTCGGCGGCGGCTTCGGCGGCAAGTGCGGGTTCCACTACGAGGCGCACATCGCCGCGCTCGCCCGCGTCGCCAAGCGCCCGGTGAAGCTGGTCTTCAG
>JAYVMH010000288.1:0-5818 GCA_043759015.1 Actinomycetota bacterium | reverse complement strand
CGGACGACCTCGTTGACATAGCCCGCAGTCGCCGCCTCCACACAACGACGAACCCGATCCAGCCCCCGTGCGTGCGCTTCGCGATCCGACGAACTCATGCCCGCATCCTCACAAGGGGGTGTGACAACGTTCCCGGCGCCGGCGTGTCAGAGTGGCGGCCGTGCCGGCGCTGAGGATCCTTGCGGCAATCTCGGGTGCGGTGGTGCTGCTTGCCACGCTCGGGTCGGCGTTGAAGACGGTGGTCGTGCCGAGGGGCTACGTCAGCCGCATCACCCGCACGCACTTCCGGGCGATGCGCTGGGTGTTCGACCGGCTCGCGCCGCCGAGTCGTCCTTACGAGGAGCGCGACCGGATCTTGGCTGTCTACGCCCCGTTCTCGATGGTCACGCTGCCCGCCGTGTGGGTGAGCCTGGTGACGATCGCGTTCACCGCCATCTTCTGGGGTGTCGGCGTGCACCCGTTCGCCGAGGCGTTCGCCACCAGTGGTTCGTCGCTGTTGACGCTCGGCTTCGATCGTCCGAGGGGCAGCGGCCACGTCGCGCTCGCGTTCGTCGAGGCCGGAATCGGGCTCGGTCTGGTCAGCCTGATGATCTCCTACCTCCCCACGATCTACGGCGCGTTCAGCCGGCGGGAAGCGCTCGTGGGCATGTTGGAGGTCCGTGCCGGCCTGCCGCCGTCGCCCGCCGAGCTCCTCACCCGCTACAAGCGGATCGGTTGGCTCGGTCGTCTGAACGAGGACGTGTTCGAACGATGGGAGCAGTGGTTCATCGATGTCGAGGAGAGCCACACCAGCCACCCGTCACTCGTGTTCTTCCGGTCGCCGCACCCGGACCGCAGCTGGGTGACCGCAGCCGGTTGCGTGCTGGACACCGCCTCGATCGTGTCGAGCACCTTGGATCTGCCGGCGGATGCGCGAGCCGACGTGATGCTGCGAACCGGGTTCTTCGCGCTCCGGCGGATCTCGGACTACTTCGGCATCGAGTACGACCCCGATCCGCCGCCGGCCGCCTCGATCTCCATCTCGCGGCGTGAGTTCGATCTCCTCGTCGTCGAGCTACGGGCCATGGACATCCCTTTGAAAGCCGATCTCGACCAGGCGTGGGCGGACTTCTCGGGGTGGCGTGTGAACTACGACGCGGTCCTCCTCGGGTTGTGCGCGCTCGTCATGGCTCCGGCCGCGAAGTGGAGCAGCGATCGGGTGCCCGCAAAGGTGCCGAGGGGATTCCGCGGTCCGCTCCGGCGTCGCCGCTGAACGGCCGCCGTTGAACCAACGGCGGTCAGCTGCCGAGGACGACCGATCCGACGATCGCGACGAGGGCGACGGCTGCGGGGGTGGCCCACAGCACCCACTTCGGCGACGGCTTCCAGCCCGGTGCCAGCAGCACCCAGCCACAGATCGCGCCACCGATCGCGCCGCCGACGTGCGCGCCGATCGAGATGCCACTGATGGTGAACGTGAGCACGATGTTGAGCGCCAGCGTCATCCCGATGCCGGTGCTGAACACGTTCACCCCGCGGCGGTGGAGGCCGACGGCGGCCGCGGCCATCAGCCCGAACACCGCGCCGGATGCGCCGCCCGCGAGGCCGTGCCCGTCCAGGATCAACACGCCCATCGAGCCGGCCAGCAAACTGGCGAAGTAGACCGCCGTCATCCGCAGGCTGCCGAGTGCACGCTCGAGCAGGTTGCCCAGCTGGAACAGCAGGAGCATGTTCATCGCCACGTGCAGCACACCGAAGTGAATGAAGCCGGACGTGACGAGGCGGTACCACTCGTGCGGCTGGGCGAACGGCTGCAGGCCGGCGATGGTGGGCAGCCGCCCGGTTTTCAGCAGCTCCCGCGACAGGCCGAGGTCGACGTGGCGTTGGGTGATGTTGCCCTTGAACGTGTTGGAATCCATCGCGCCCATGTACAAGAACACGGCCATGTTGACGGCGATCAGCGAGTACGTGGCCGGCGTGAGCACGCGCGACGTGGCCAGCTTGACCCGCGTGTTCACGTCGGGGCGGGCGGCCTTCGCGCAGTCGACGCAGTGGGAACCGACGGCCGCTTGCACGAGGCACTGGCTGCAGGCGGGTTTACCGCACCGGGTGCAGCTACGGCCCGCCTCGCGATCCGGGTGGCGATAGCAATGCGACAGTGTGGGCGGCGGGGGGAGCGACACGGCGTCAGGCTACCGATGGACGTGGCTCAGTGGAGCGCGTCGAGGCTGATCACCACGACCACGAGGACGACGATGATCGCGTTGTAGACCGTGTGGGCGCGGGTCGATTCCAGCGTCGATTCGCGCTGCGAGCCGGTGCGGCCGAACGCGCGCAGGTACACCGTCATGAAGTAGGCGCCGCCGACCGAGAGCGACAGCGCGGCCCCGATGGGGATGCCGATGATCGCGTGCACGAGGCCGAACTGAACGACCTTCAGCACGCGGCGTCGTTTCGACCAGTGTTCGGCGCCCATGCGGAACATGCGCTCCTCGGCGTAGGCGAACAGCGGGAGCGCAGGAGCGAGCAGTGCGATGAACACGAACGGGATGATCCACTGCCAGACCGTGCCGCTGGTGGCGTCGTTGGAACCGAACACCGGGTTCCCCTGACCACCGAGCGCGGACCACCATCCCCACCCGAGCCCGGGAAGCCCCATCACGAACGTGGCCACGACGAGCACGACGCCGAGCACCACCGGGACAGGCCACACGTGCCGCCACCGCACGCCGAGCACGACGTCGCGAACGAGCTCGCGCCCCTGCCGGCTGCGCGACGACCGCAACCCGGTGATCAGGCGGACGCCCATGAACCCGAGGACGGCAAACGTGAGGATGTTCGTCAGCTGATGGTTCACGATGGTCAGCGGCGGACGCGGCTGGCGAACAGATCGGCCGCCGTCGGTTCCCCCAGCAGGTGACCCTGGACCAAGTCGCACCCGAGCACGCGCAGGCGGCGCAGCTGATCCGCCGAGGTGACCCATTCGGCCACCACCTGCATGTCGAGCGCATGCGCGAGCTGGATGATCGCCCGCACGATGGGGTCGTCGTCGCCGCTGGAGCCGAGCATGCGGGCGACGGTTCCGTCCAGCTTGAGGACGTCGGCCTCGCAGCCGCGGAGCGCGGTCAGCGACGAGATGCCCGTGCCGAAGCCGTCCAGCGCGAGTTGCACGCCGAACCGGCGCAGGGCCTGGAGCGAACGCGTGCTGCCGGGCTGTTGGTCGTTGAGCGTGTCTTCGTCGAAGTCGAAGGTGAGCTGATGCGGGCTGAGCTCCATCTGGCGCACCGTGGCCAGCACTCGTTCGACGAACGTGCCCTCGGCGAGTTGGCGGGCGGCGACGTTGATGTGCACGCTGAAGCTGCGGTCCACGAGCTCGGCGTCCAGCCACGCACGCGTGTCCAGGCATGCCTGGCGGGTGACCCAGTCGCCGATCGGCACGATGGCGCCGGATTCCTCGGCCAGGTGCAGGAACTGGGCCGGCAGCAGCGTGCCGCGCTCGGGGTGATCCCAGCGCAACAGCGCCTCGGCGCCGGCCACTCGTCCGCTGTGGGTGGAGATGATCGGCTGGTATGCGAGGCGCAACTGGCCGGCGGCGAGCGCTCGCTCCAACTCGCCAGCGAGCTCTTTGTGCTTGCGCGACTCGGCGCGCATCGCGTCGGTGTACAGCTCGCTGCGGCTGCGGCCGCGTCGCTTGGCCTGATACATCGCGATGTCGGCGTTGCGCAGCAGATCGACGGCCGCCTCGGAGGCGCTCATGCCTTCGATGTGGTGCGGTGAGGCGACGGCGACACCGATGCTGACGGAGAGCTCGATCTCCACGCCATGGAGCATGATCCGACCGCTGAGCGAGTGACGGATGCGTTCGGCGAGGTCGAGCGCCGTGTGCTCGTCGATCCCTCCGTCGCACAGCACCACGAACTCGTCGCCGCCGATGCGGGCCACCACGTCGCTCGGCCGCGTGGCGTGCATGATCCGCGTCGCCACCTGGGTGAGCAGTGCATCGCCGACCTCGTGGCCGACGGTGTCGTTCACTTCCTTCAGCCGGTCGACGTCCATGAACAGGATGGCCGCGTTGTTGCGCGTGCCACGGATTCCGTCCAGCGCGTCGGCGGCGGTGCGCAGGAGGAGCAGCCGGTTGGGCAGACCGGTGAGCGGGTCGTGGTTCGCCTGCCGGGTGAGCTCGCTCTGCAGGTGCTTGGTGGCCGTGACATCGCGGGCGACGCCGCCCCAGTACTCGATGATGCCGTCGGGGTTGCGGTGCATCACCAGATCGACGTCGAGCGTTCGTTCGAAACCGTCGAGGGATCGGAAGCCGACCTCGCCCGACCACGTGGAACTGGTGGACGCGTTCATCACCTCGCGAGGCACCTGATCGCGGATGGCCTGCAGCAGACCGCGCGCGCCGGGGTCGCGGACGAGGTCGAGCTCTTCGACCACGCCGAACATCAGCCGGGCAGCACTGTTGGTGTAGAGCGGCGAACCGTTGCGGTCGAGGATGATCACCGCATCGTCCGTGGACGCAACCACACCCTCGAGGCGATCGAGCAGGATGGTGCGGGCCATGTTCTCGGTGTCGTCGAGCGCGCTGCCGACGTAGCCGGTGATCCGGCCGATGTGGTCGCGCACCGGGACCGCGTCCACGCGCACCCAGCTCATCCGGCCTTCGCCGTGCCACACGCGGAACTCGAGACGCACGTCGCCGTCGCCGTCGGTGGCGCGCCGCCAGGCAAGTTCAGCGGTGGCGCGGTCGCCCGGATGAGCGTTCGCCCACGGCGGGACCCCGACCGAGGAGTTGGTGCTCCCGAGCACGAGCGCGCCGAACGCTGCGTTGGCCGCGGTGACGCGACCGTCGCGGTCGGCCTGGAACAGGCCCACCGGCAGCGAGGGAAGCAACTCGTTGATGTCCGCCATCCTTACAAATTCTTGTCGTAGCGGAACGTATATCGGCAGTTTTCACGGCCGACTGAAGTTGCCCGTGACCTCGGCTGATGCAAGTTCCGCTGCGCTGATCGCGTTGGTCATCTCCGTGGCGGTCGCGCCGTCAGTGAGATTCACAACAGTCCCAAGATAGTGCACGGTGAGCAGGTAGTGGTGCGTCGAGCCCGCCGGAGGGCACGGACCGGTGTAGCCGATCGAGCCCGCGCCGTTCGTCGCCTCCACCGCATCGATGGGAACGTCGCCCTCGGCGAGGCTCGTCGCGGTCGCCGCCAGGCCGGCGATCACCCAGTGCGCGAACGCGGGATTGTCGATGTCGCTCATCGTGACGGCGATGCTCGACGTACCGGCCGGCGCGGCGGCCCACGACAACGCGGGCGACACGTTCGCGCCGTCGCACGTGTACTTGGTGCCGATGGCGGCATCCTCTGCCCACGGTGCGGTGACCGTGAGCTGGAGGTCCGAGGGAGGCAGCGTGCCTCCGTCGCCGGTGGTGTCGTCGACGAGGCCCGAGCCGAGCGAGCCGCCGTCGGAGAACCCGGAGGTGGTGCTCGATGGGGGAAGCGTGCTGATCGATGCGTTCTGGTCCGGTTGGGGGTCGCGCAACGTGCGCCCGTCGTGGCGGCAAGCGGCACCGATCATGGCCAGGATCGGGACGAGGGTGAGGAGGGCGACTCTGCGCAAGGGTTGCAGCCTACGCAGGGCCGTGCTTCGATATCGTGCAGGACGTGGACGCCCCGCTCAGCCTGCTCACGCTGCACGCTCACCCCGACGACGAGGCATCGAAGGGTGCGCCGACGCTCGCCAAGTACAAGGCCGAGGGAGTGCACACGGTGCTCGTGTGCTGCACCGGCGGCGAGGAAGGCGACCTCCAGAACCCTTCCCTGCGCGAACCGGGCCAACC
>JAYVMH010000287.1:0-5825 GCA_043759015.1 Actinomycetota bacterium | reverse complement strand
CAGCAGCTGCTCGTAACCGACCTTGTCCGGATCGAACACGACGAGCACCACCTCCGCATGCCCGGTTCGGCCGCTGCACGCCTCCTCGTAGGTCGCGTTCGGCGTGTAACCGCCTGCGTACCCGACAGCCGTCGAGTACACGCCCGACGTCTGCCAGAACTTGCGCTCGGCGCCCCAGAAGCAGCCCAGACCGAACACGGCGAGCTGCATCCCTTCGGGCCACGGGCCCGTCAGTGGTGCGTCGAGCACGAAGTGGCGTGCAGGCACCGGCATCGTCTGATCGGTGCGGCCGGGCAACGCCGCCTCCGGGGTGACCATCTCGGTCTTGTGGTGGAACAGCATGGGTTCAGGATACGGGACACGGCGTTAACGTTTCGTCCCGTGCTCATCCGCCCGTTCGCCCCGCACGACGTCGCCGAGGCCACCGCGCTGAACAACGCGAGCGTTCCTGAGCTCAACGAGCTCGACGAAGCAGAGGTCGGCCGACTCTCCGTGCTCGCCGAGGCGGCGCTCGTGGCCGAGGTCGGCGGCCGGTTCGCCGGCTTCTGCTGGACGATCGGCCCCGGGCAACCGTACGCCAGCCTCAACTACGGCTGGTTCAGCCGCCACTACACGGACTTCACGTACCTCGACCGCATCGCCGTCGGCCCCGACTTCCGGCGCTACGGCGTCGGCCGTGCGTTCTACGCAGAGTTGGTCCGCCGCTTCACGGGCGCGCGTCCCGTGATCCTCTGCGAGGTCAACGTGCGACCTCGCAACGACGCATCACTGAGGTTCCACCACCACGTCGGCTTCCGCGAGGTCGGCCAGCAGGACACCGACGGCGGCAACAAGACCGTCAGCCTGTTGGAGCTGGCCCTGTCGTGATGTTGAACGTCGTGATGTTGAACGTCGTGATGATGAACGTCGTGATGTTGAACGGCACGACCGAAGCGTCAGGGCTGGTCGGGTGCCAGCGCCGGCCACACGATGGTGGACTCGGTGAAATCGCGGCGCGACGGGCGCGAGGGCTGGATGGCTCGCTCGGGGATCGTCCAGGTGAAGTCTTCGGGAGGTGGGAACCGGGCGTACAGGTACGCCGACAGCACGTACACGAGCTCCTGCTGGATCAGCGGGCGAGCCGAGCCCGATGTGGTGTACCCGTTCAACATCCCGAGCGTGATGCCGACCGCGGTGCGGGCCACGACCTCGACCTCCGAGGGTGGAATGCCGGGGACCCGGTCGCACACGAGGATCGTCGCGAACTCGATGAGCTGCTCCGAGAGCATCCGCCCGGGCCCATCCTGCCCACCGGTGAGGCACAGCGCGACGGACGCAGGGTTCTGGTCCACGTACCGGCACATCTGTTCGATCGCCTGCTGCAACAGGAGCGGTGTGGTGATGCCGTGGCGATCCACCACCGAATCACCGAACGCCTGCGCCAGGCGTGAGGCGCTGCGCTCGACCAGCGCGGTGACCACGGCCGCAATGTCGGGGAACCAGTAGTACACGCGACCGATCGACATCCCGGCAGCGGCCGCCAGTTCGTTCGCCGTGAACCCGACCT
The DNA here is from genome assembly GCA_043759015.1 of Actinomycetota bacterium. Classification (GTDB taxonomy): domain Bacteria; phylum Actinomycetota; class Acidimicrobiia; order Acidimicrobiales; family Ilumatobacteraceae; genus UBA668. The sequence goes on along the minus strand of JAYVMH010000287.1, from coordinate 4,279 downwards.
GATGCTGATCGTGGATCAATCGCTCCGCGGAGTCGAGGATGGCGTCGATGGACTGCTGACTGCGCCGTTGCCGAGGTTCCGTACGGAGTTCGTGCATCGGGATTCACCATACTCCCAGGGGTGTCCGACAGCTACCATTCGGCCGTGCGCATGGCCGCGGTTCAACACGACATCATCTGGAACGACCGCGAAGCGAACTTCCGTCGGCTTGCTCCGATGGTGGCCGCGGCGGCGGCCGGCGGCGCCAGGTTGGTCCTGCTCAGCGAGACGTTCTCAACCGGGTTCGCCGTGGACACCCCGAACCTGGGCGAGCCCGAAGGCGGGCCGTCGGCGCAGTTCCTCCAGGCCCAGGCCGCCGAGCACGGCGTGTGGGTGTGCGGCAGCTGCCCCGAGATCCCAGCCGACAGCGAACCGGCCGACACGCGTCCGGCGAACAGCTTCGTGCTCGCCGCGCCCGACGGCAACGTGCACCGCTACCGAAAGATCCATCCGTTCACCTACGGCGGGGAGGACGCCCACTTCCGCGCCGGCAACGCGCTCGTGCAGCTCGACATCGAGGGCGTTCGCGTCACACCGTTCGTGTGCTACGACCTGCGTTTCGCCGACGAGTTCTGGGGCTTGGCCACGACTACCGACCTGTACCTCGTGCCGGCCAACTGGCCCGAGCCGCGTCGGCAGCACTGGATGGCGCTGCTGCAGGCGCGGGCGATCGAGAACCAGGCCTACGTGGCCGGCTGCAACCGGGTGGGCGAGGGCGGCGGCCTGAAGTACGTGGGTGACAGCCGCATCGTCGACCCGCTCGGCGAGCTCCTCGCCACCGGTTCACAGGGGGAGACGATCCTGTTCGCCGACATCGAACCGGCCCACGTCGCGGCCGTCCGCGACCGGTTCCGCTTCCTCCCCGACCGTCGCTGAACCGAGGTTCGACGGGAGCCCTCACCCGAGCGACTTCAGGCGGCGCACGGCCTCGTCGAGCACGTCGGCTCGCTTGCAGAAGGCGAACCGCACGAGGTGGCGCCCCTCGTGCTTGTTCATGTACAGCACTTCGGTGGGGATGGCCACCACGCCGCAGCGGTACGGCAGCGCACGACAGAACGCCATGCCGTCCCCGTCGGGCGCCAGCGGTCGGATGTCCACCGTCACGAAGTAGGTCGCGTTCGTCGGGAAGACCGTGAAACCGGCCTCCAGCAACCCGGGCAGCAGCCGATCGCGCTTGGCCTGCATGTCGGCGGCAAGGTCGGCGTAGAACTGATCGGGTAACCCCAGCCCGAGCGCGATCGCGGGCTGGAACGGCCCGCCGTTGACGTAGGTCAGGAACTGCTTCGCGGTGCGCACCGCGGTGATCAGCGCCGCCGGACCACACAACCAGCCGATCTTCCAACCGGTGGTGCTGAACGTCTTGCCACCGCTGGAGACGACGAGCGTGCGCTCGCGCATGCCAGGGAGCTTGGCCATCGCCACATGCTCCACGCCGTCGAACACCAGATGCTCGTAGACCTCGTCGGTGAGCACGAGCAGGTCGTGCTCGATCGCCAGGTCGGCGACCGCCTGCACCTCCTCACGGGTGAACACTCGTCCGGTGGGGTTGTGCGGCGAGTTGAACAGGATCAGCTTCGTCTTCGGGGAGATCGCGGCGCGCAGTTCGTCCACGTCGAAGCCGTAGTGCGGCGGTCGCAGGGTGACGGGCTTGGCGACGGCGCCCGCCATCGAGATGCAGGGGGCGTAGCTGTCGAACATCGGCTCGAGAACGACGACCTCATCGCCCGTGTCGAGCAACGCGAGGAGCGCGCCCGCCAGTGCCTCGGTGGCGCCGGCGGTGACGAGCACCTCGCTGTCCGTATCGTACTCGAGGCCGTAGAAGCGGCGCTGGTGGTCCACGATGGCCTGTCGGAGCACCGCCATCCCCGGCCCCGGCGGATACTGGTTGAGCCCACCGTTGATCGCCGCGATCGCGGCATCGAGGACCTCGCGCGGGCCGTCGTTGTCGGGGAACCCCTGCCCGAGGTTCACGCTGCCGGTGGCGGCGGCGAGCGCGGACATCTCCGCGAAGATGGTGGTGCCGAAGCCCTGCAGCTTGGCGGAGAGGTAGGGCACGCGCGACGACACGGCCGTCAGCGTAGGCAATCGCCGGACCTCAACCGACGGTGATGCGGGCCTTCATCGAGGCGTGGATCTTGCACACCACCGTGAACGTGCCGGCCTTCGGTGCGGTCACCGACGCGGTGCCGTTGCCCGGCACGCGGACATCGAACCCGCCGTCGGTGCTGGTGAACGTATGGGTGACACCGTCGCTGTTGCTGACCGTGAATGCGACGCCCGCCTTCACCGCGCCGATCTTGAACGCGTAGCCGGAGATGGTCGCGCCCGCGGTGGTGGACCCGCCGCCGGCCGTGGGTTGCGTGGTCGGGGTGTTGCCACCGCCGTAGATGCCGCTGCCGCTGCCGCCAGTGGAACTACTGCCACAGGCCGCGAGGCCGAGCGGAAGGACGAGCCCGAGGGCGAGGATGGTGGAGCGGACGTGGTGCATGGCGGCAACCTCCTGGCGTTGGTACGTCGCAACGTCGCACTCGGTTCACGGATTGCCGACTTTTTTCCAGGCGTTGCTGACGGCGTTCCCGAGCGAATCGACGGCAACAGTCGCCGGGTCGCCGACAAGGGCGCGGATCCGCCAATTGCCGACATCGAGCGACCGACCCGGCGTGAGGAGCGCCGTGTACGGAGGGTCGCCGTTCAAGGCCTCGATCGGCTGTATCGCGCCATCGGTGATCGTCACCCGATGAACGGCAAAGCCCGACGTCGGAAGGTGGGCATCGAAGCCGTCGCGCGTCAGCAGCTCGACGGTGACGAACGAGGTCGGGTCGCCGGCAAGCACGAGCAGTCGGTCCCCCTTCTGCCCCGAGCTGGGCGCGAGCCGAAACGACCCGGGCGACGAGGCGACGATCACGACCGAGGTCGGCAGCCAGCCGGCGATGAAACGATCGATCGCCAGCGTGTCCTGACCATCGCGTCGAGCGGGGAACGCCTCGCGCGGCGCTGCGCTGTTGCTCATCACGTCCAACGCGCTCAGGTACTCGGTTGCCGAGCCCGATCGGACGCCGCTGTGCACCCAACCGAGGGTGTGGCCGATCTCGTGCTCAACCAGATCCATCGGCGGGTCGTCGCCGAACGAGGGCGAGAAGTCCGCGGCGCCGACATACGCGTACCGATGCGTCGCCGACGCCGGGCGCGACGTCGCATCACCGCCGTCGGTCCCTCCCGATCCGAAGCCGCCGGGTATGCCGGGCGCGTGCTCCGCGTCCGCGACCGCCAGCACCGCGCGGGTCGTCGGCGCCGACCTGGAGATGGCCTCGCGGATGCAGTCCTCAGGCGTGTCGCTCCTCGTCATCAACACGTCGCCGCCGACGGCGAAAACCGGCCGGTACTTCCCGTGCGACAGCGCGGCGTAGTACGGCGTCACCCGGCGCCCGACCTGTGCCGCGACCACCGACGCGCGGAGCGCGCGGCGCAACGGGAACCCTGAATACATCGACGCAGTCGTGTCGGTCGGGACCCGACAGATCCACACCTCGAACGTGTCGGTGCCACTGCTGCGCCACCGCAGCGGCGTGGTGAGCTGCACCAGTTGCCGCCAGGGCGTCGGGACGGTCGATGCGCCGCACGCTGCCACCGAGAACGACACCGTCAGCAGCGCGCACAGGACCCGACGCAGATGCACGGCCGAACCCTAGGCGCGGGTCAAGTGCGGTACACCTCGTCCGACGTGCCACCATTGAGCCATGGCAGGAACCTCGCTGCGTCGTCGGCTGTTGAGCAACTCGATCGCCCGCGCGCTGCTGTCTGCGTATTCATGGCTCGTGCTGGGCATCATCGTGATCGTCTGGGTGCCATTGGTGTTCGTGGTCTGGCTGCTGACCGCCCCGTTCGACAAGGGTCGCTACTGGCCGGGCTTCGTCTTCCGCCGGCTGTGCGTGCTGCACCAGTGGCTGAACCCGCTGTGGAAGTTCCGTACGAGCGGCGTGAAGATCGACAATCCACGCAACCCCTACGTCGTGGTTTCCAACCATGAGAGCTTCGTCGACATGCTCCTCATCTCGCACTTGAGGTGGGAGATGAAGTGGCTTTCCAAGGAATCCATGTTCAAGATCCCGCTCGTCGGCTGGCTGATGTACATGGCCGGTGACGTGAAGCTGATCCGCGGCAACAAGCAAAGCATCGTGTCCGCAATGAAGGGGTGCAGCGACTGCCTCGACAACCGGGTGAGCGTCATGCTGTTCCCGGA
>JAYVMH010000286.1:0-5830 GCA_043759015.1 Actinomycetota bacterium | reverse complement strand
TGGATGGTGGGGTCAGCGCCGAGGGCGACGAGCGCGCGTACTCGGTCGAGGTCGCCGAGCATGGCTGCTTCGTGGAGGGCGGTCGTGCGGTTCTTTGCGTTGATGTCCCAGCCGAGGTCGATGAGCCGGCGGATGGTGGCGATCGGTTTCTGGAGTTCGGCGGCGACGCGCACGAGGTCGGGTGTGTGGACACGGGCGGCAAGGACCTCCTCGCTGGTGACCGGCTCGGCGGCTAGGCACCGACCGACGACCAGTTCGACCGGCCCAACCGGGGTGGGGCGGACACCGCGGCCGGTGAGGAGGGTTGCGATGTGCGGGTAGCCGCGCTCGACGGCATCCTGGTAGGGCGAGTGGTCGCGGAACCCGGGGTGGTCACCCGATCGGTTGGGATCGGCCCCGTGGTCCAGCAGCAGTGTGGCGCGGTTGACGAAGCCGCGGCGGGCCGCGTCGTGGAGCAACTCCGCGATGAGCGCGGCAGGTTCGGCGAGGCGATCACCGAAGCGCCGATACCACGGGCCGTTCGTCGGTTGGCCGAGCCCATGGGTGAGCAGGAGTTCGAGCCAGTCGGTGTCGTCAGTGGGGCGGGCGTTGCCGATGCCGGCGTTGTAGACGATCTGGCCGTCGTTGGGGTCGGCTCCGGCGTCGAGGAGCAGTTGGAGCAGTGCGAGCTGTTGGACATCGGGCGTAGCACCCTGCTCGCCGCGTCCGACGACGCCGGTGATCGCGGTGAACGGGGGGACGAGGCCGTCCCACAAGAAGCCGGTATTCGGCTCGGCGCCCGCCCCCAGCAACACGCGCACCGTTTCGACGAAGTCGTGCGACGGGGCACCGGTCACGAGCCGTGAGTACGTCGCATACAACAGCGGCGGCCAGTCGAACGGTCCACCCGATTCGATCGCCGCACCTCGACGGCTCGCCACGAGAGCAGCGACGATCGTGTGGTCGCCGACTGCCGCTGCGGTGAAGATCGACGAAGTTGCCACTACCGGGTCGGCTCGCCAGAGCGCAAGCGCCGCGGTCACGCGACTCGGTGAGTCGTCGCCGTAGTTGATGCACGCGAGCCGGATCAGTTCGTCACCATCGCGTGCCGTGCCGTCACCGAGGTGTTCATGCGGAGAACGGGCGAACGCGTGGACGGACTCGACGTGGGCGACGAGCTTGGGCCAGCTGGCGAAGCCGTGATGCCGGGCGACGGTCAGCTGCGCCGCCGCAAGCTTGAACGCCACAGCCTCCGGCGAGCCGGCATGCAGCGACGCCATTCTTGGATGATGCTCGCGGACGGCCTCGATCGCCCCGTCGACACCGGCGCGTACCAGATCACGTAAATCCTTCGCCGTTGCCTTCAGGCGTTCGAGGTTCGGGTTCGACGGCAGCGGAACGATAGCCATGACAGCTCCCTCCAAAGGCCGATGTCCGCACACTCGGGCCGGAAGGAACGTCGTCACCGGACCACGGCACAGCACCAGATGAGCTCAGCTCTTCCCGCGGACCGGCGGCGGTCTGGAACGCCAGCACCCAACGTACCGCACAGCCAACACCAGGCGTCCGCGGCGCTATGGCGACAGCGGCTGCCCAGAATCGACGCTCGGTAGCGCGGCCGAGCGCATCGCTGGAACCGGCACGATTTCACCGCGAGGCGTCGGGTCTCGCTCCGGCGCCGCCGACTCGATGTGCCGGCGCCACTCGGGACAGTGTCTTGCCCAGCCGTTGAGATCTCCACCGCTGTGCTCGGGCGGCCGGAGCCGGCTCACTTCGACGCCGAACCGGCCGAGCATGGCGGCGAGGGCGGTGGCGGCACTATCGCCTGGGGCGTCGGCGTCGAAGGCGACGACGATTCGCGTCCGACCGGATCGAGGGCCGTGATCGATGATCTGTTCGGCGAGGTTGTTGTTGACGGCGGCTGTACCGAGCACGGCCACCGCGTCGAGTCCGGCGGCCGCGGCGGTTAGGGCGTCGGGGATGCCTTCGCACACGACGAGGACGCCGTCGTCGGTCGCGCGGGGCCTTCGTGGCCATGCGAGGCGGGGGTTGGTGCCAAGGTGGTGCGCGGGGTTGTCGTACTTCCGTCCTTCGGGTGGGTCGAGGTAGCGGGCCTGCACATACGTCACATCGCCGTTCTCGTCGAGCGCCGGGAGCACCGCCGCGAGGCCCGATCGAGGCAGCCCTCGTGTCCGCCGAAGGAGCATGGGGCCGGGATCGCAGCCGACGCGGTTCACTCGCAACAGGTCATCCGCGAAGCCGCGTTGGTGGAGCCAGTCGAGAACCGGCCGGCCGGTGCGAGCCCACAGGATGCGGGAGCACGCGTCGACGTAGCGGACAACCGAGGGATGGAGCGGAACGTCGGGCGAGACCGTCGGTGGGGCCGGCGCTCGTGTTCGATCGGGCTGGGGCGTTCCGGCTCGCCCGGCGAGTTGTTCGATCGCGTCGCGGATGGTGCAGCCGGTGGCGGCGGTGACGGCATCGATGGCGGTGCCGCCGTGGCCGCCGGACCAGCACCGCCAGTATTGGATACCGCGCCGGTCGGTGTAGACCGTGACGGAGGGGTGGTGGTCGTCGTGGCCGGGCTGGATGCAATGCCAGCGCGCGGAACGTCCCAGTCGTGCCGGCGCGCCGGCGAGCTCGTCGAGGATGACGGTGAGATCGATGCGAGCGAGCAGCTCATCGCGATCGACACGCATCGCACGCCCGCCGCCTTAGGCCGACATGGCGGCGTCGGTGTCCACGATCTTGCGTTCGTGGCTGGCGATCCGATGGTCCACGATCGCGGCGTGGCTCCCGACTCGCCAGAGGGCTCGACCGCGGGCCAGGCGGGGGAGGGTGGCGGCTTCGACGGTGGTGAGGCCGAGGAGGTGGGTGGCGTCGTCGAGTTGATCGGTGGCTTGGCGGAACACGACGCGTGTTTGGGTGTCGGCGATGAGTCCGGCCGCGATCTTGTTGGCGGCGGTGCCGTCGTCGGCTTGGGCGCGTAGATCGGAGAGGCGGTGGGTGACGAGGATGTTGGCGATACCGCGGTCGCGGCACAGCTTCAATCGGGCTTGGAGGTGGCGGGCGGTCTGTTCGGACTCGAGGAGCGCCCACACTTCGTCATCGACGAGCAGCCCCCGTCGCCCGTTGGCTTTCAGGCCGCTCATCGCTGCTTGGAGCCAGCTGGTGGCGGCCATCATCACGAGCGGTAGGGCGTCGCGGTTGGCGAACACCGCCGACAGATCGAGCACGACCCCAGCGCCCTCGGTCCAGTCGATGGTGACATTGGTGGCGCCGTCGAACATGCCGCGCAGGGTGCGGTCGAGAAGCTTGCCGAGCACGAACCGCAACGGCGTCGCCGCGGCGCGCAACTCCTCGGCCGTGAGCCGCTCCAGCTCCGGGTGGCCGACCAGCTCCGCCGGCGGCTCACCAACGACATGGGCGAGATCGGCGAGCGTGAACACCAACGTCGTGGTGGCGAGGTGTTCGATGGCGCGGGCGAGCAGTGCTTCTTCGGCGGGGTCAAGGTCACGGCGCAACGCGACGGCGAGCAGGCCGGTCATGAGGGTTTGGCGGTCGAGGAGCCCTTGCTCGGGGTCGCCGGGGGTGGGGTCGAGGAGGTTGATGCGGTGCTGGCCGCCGGGGTAGAGGCGGATGACGGGGAGGTCGAGGGCGGCGGCGAGGGGGCCGTATTCGCCTTTGGGGTCGTCGATGGCGAGGAAGCGGCGCTGCCCGTAGTGGCCGAGCTGGCGGTAGGCGAACGTCTTGACGGCGGTCGATTTGCCGACGCCGGGTTCACCGACGACGAGGATGTTGGAGTTGGTCAGCTGCCCGGTGCTGTAGAGCTCGAACGGGTCGTAGAACCAGCCGCGCCCCCCGCCGGTGACGTTGACACCGAGCCACGTCCCGGCCGTGCAGAGACCGAGACCGGTGTGAAACGGGTACAGCGACGCGACGTGGGCGGTGGTGCCACGGTGGCGAGGCACCCGCACGCCCGGGCGCGCGAATCGGTGCGTCCAACCGGACCTATCGGTCGAGGGAGTGGGCGTGCCGGTGGTGGTGGTCATGCGGGGTGGTGTTGGTCGGCGACCGAACGTCCGAGGGGGAGGCTGGCGACCCAGCCCTCGCCGTGACGGCCGTCGAGGGGGTCGAGGAGCACGCCGGTCTGGGCGGCGGACTGCTCGGTGTCGCTAGCGAGATCGGCGAGCAGGTCGGGGCTGGGGGCGGTGACGGTGATGAACCCGGCGTAGGCGACATCGCCGTAGCCGGCGGTAAGTTCGTGCTCGCGGGCTTCGACGTCCTGGCGGGCGCGGTGGTCACCGGCTCGGGTGCGGAACCCGCGGCGTTGGCGGCTGTGCTCGGATGCTTCGAGGCGCACGGCATCGCGCTCGGCAGCCCGCGCCGCGACCGACGGCGCGATGGGTTCGAACACGACCGTGGTGGTGCGGGTTCCTGTCCTGGTGTTCGCGGCGAGGAGGTTGTCCATCCATGCGGCGGGGACCTCGACACGGGGCCAGCCGCGCACCCAGAAGCTGCGATGCAGGGCACCGTTCACCTGGACGTGCTGCCAGCCGTCGTCGACCGCCATCGGGCCGAAGTCGACCGCGGCACGCCCGGCCAGCGACGCGAGCGACCGCGACACGGTCGCCAGCGCCGCTCGGGCCTGGGGGTCGGAACGGGTGCGCACGAGGTGCGTGAGCTCGACGGGTGACAGGACAGGACCAGCGGTCAGGCCGGCCGTTTCGAGCCGGCTCGTGAACAGCCGCGCCTGGTCGAACAGCGCTTCACACGCGGCCTCGAGTCGAGGCTGGTGTCGTCGTGGGGTGACGGCGTCCACTCGAACGGTCAGCACGAGGTGGGGCTCGTGGGTCGTGAGCGTGGGCGCGACCGCTCGGACCAGCGCCTGGTAGTCGCACTCGGCCTGGGTTTCGGCGGGCGCGCTGATGCCGAGCTCGTCGGTCGATCCGGCGGGGGCGGTCCATTCTTGCCATGCCACCCGGCACACCGCGGTGCGTTCCCGGCAGAACCCGGCGATGGCGTCGCCCCACATCGCGACGCGACGGTCCTGTTCGAGCGGGTCGGCGAGGCTGAACTGCCCATCACCCGAGACCGCCAGCACGGCGCTCACCGTCCCGACCGGTTGGTCGTGCACGACGGCACGCCGGCGGCCGTCGTTGTCGATGAGCTCGATGAGCCGCAGCCCACGCATGGCGGGCGGCAACTCGACGGGGACATGATCGGTGGCGCCCAGCAACGGGATGGGCCGGCACCAGCGGCCTCGCCGGCGGCGCCACCACCAGCGGCTGGCGATCGGGATCAGCTGGTAGAGCGGGTGGCCGTCGACGCGTTTGAACGCCACCCCCGCCCCTACCAGCGCCGGTATCGCAGCGGCCGGTGGGAACACCCCGACGACCATGAGGACCCAGGCGACGAGCGTCCCGCCGGCCGCCACTGCGATCTGGGCCGGTGGGATGAGACCGAACAGGCCCGGCTTACCGGCCGGAGCGAACCGGTACCGCCGGGGCGCCTCGACGTTCACGCCCCCATCTCCTGGCCGGTGTCGACCGCGCCGGTGGCGTGATCGCGCACCGCGCCGGCCGCTTGCTCACCAACCAACAACGGGACCGCGACTGCGCCGGCGGCGCCGGCTGCTCCCCCGGCACCGGCGGCGCCAGCTGTCTCGGTCGAACCGGCGGAGGTGTTGACGGGGCTCGTGCTCGACGATGGCCACGCCCTTGCCGGTTCGGCGGCGGCCTCGGTCTCGATCTCGTTCCCTGCCGAGGTCCGTGACGTGGCGAGGCGCTGCTGGGTTGCCTGGGCGTAGTAGCCGTACTGCATGCCGGTCTGCGCGGTCCGCATCGGCGCG
>JAYVMH010000285.1:0-5840 GCA_043759015.1 Actinomycetota bacterium | reverse complement strand
TCGCCGATCATCGCCCTCCCGGCACGTGTGGTGAACGCCCACTCGTGCAGCAGCTCGCCGCGGTTGCCCAGCGGATGTTCCAGGTCCTGGCCGGGCCCGGCGATGAAGCCGTCGAGCGACATCGAGATCGCGTGAACACGCACCTTGGTCATGCAGCAGTCTGGCCGATGCGGTCGTCGTTCAGGAGCCGTCGACGCGCGGGTGCAGGTCGAGCGAGATGCTGTTCATGCAGTAGCGCTGGCCGGTGGGGGCGGGGCCGTCGTCGAAGACGTGGCCGAGGTGCGAGCCGCACGTGTGACACCGCACTTCGGTGCGGACCATCCCGTGGCTGCGGTCCTCGATGTAGTCGACGGTGCCAGAGCCCTTCGTCTGGTAGAAGCTCGGCCACCCGCAGCCCGAGTCGAACTTGGTCGCTGCGTCGAAGAGCACCGCGTCGCAGGCGGCGCAGTGGTAGGTGCCGTCGCCGTGTTCCTCGACGTACCTGCCGGTCCAGGCGCGTTCGGTGCCGCGGTCACGGAGCACCTCGAACTGGTCCGGCGTGAGCAGTGCTCGCCATTCGCTGTCGGTGCGTTGGATCTCTGTCATCGGTCAGTCCTCTCGGGATCGGCGGAGCGAGTTCGGTGTGATCGGGCCGTAGGAGTCCACGGTGTCGCACCAGTGTTCCAGTTCCGGGTGACCCAGTTGAGCGCGCAACTGGGGCATGGTGGTTGCGGTCTCCGAGACGAATTCGCACCAGATGAGGTTTTGGGAGGAATCAGACCCAGATGACCACGGTCAGGGCGCGAGGTCGAGGCGGTAGACGTTCGTGTCGCGGGGGAGGAAGCCGAGGCGCTGGTACAGGCGGTTGGCGGCTTGCCTCGACGTGCGCGACGTGAGGTCGACGGTCTTGGCGCCCTTCGCCTTGGCGATGTCGACAGCGGCGCGGTTCAGCCGGTCGCCCACCCCGTGGCCGCGGGCCGCGTCGTCGACGACGACGTCTTCGATCCAGGCGCGCACGCCGGTGGGGATGCGGAACGTGACGAGCGTGAGCGTGCCGAGGATCTCGCCGTCAACTCGGGCGACGAGCACGTCGCTCGCGTCGGAGGCGATCATCTCGCCCAGTTCAGCCGCGGTCGGCGGGGGTGAGCGCTTTGACAGCTGCGGGACGAGCCGGGCGAACGCCGCAACCAACTCGGGCGTCACCTCCGTTGCGGTTGCGATCTCGATGTCCACCGTCATGCGCTCCACGCTACGACACGACGGATCGAGCACCGCAGGCATATGGTTCCCCGAATGCAGCCTTCGCGAGCGCTTGCCGCCGCCCTCGAGCCCGTGGTCGGGCAGGTGTACTTCTCGCCCGAGTGTCACGCCAACTACATGGCGCTCGGTTTCGGCGACAGCCCGGCGCAGACGAGAGGCGTCGCGGTTCCGAACGGTCCGGCGTACTTCACCAGCCGCGGCTCGCTGATGGGCCAGGTGCCGGGCGAACTGGTGGCCGCGGCGTTCGCCGTGTTCAACCCGGAGGCCGTGGTGCCGGCGGTGACGTTCGGTTGGACGAAGACCGATGCGCGCACGATCTGTGCCGTACGCGATGCAGGCGGCATCGCGCAGTTGCGGCGGATCCTGGGCGACGCGCCCGACGGCGTGGCGCGGGCGCGGGCCGTGCTCGAACGCGCCGTCGACCCGTTGCGGCCCGAGGGCCGGCCGCTGTTCGCCGGGGTGTTGGCACAGCCGATGCCCGACCACGACCTCGGTGCGGTGTGGCGGCTGGGCGACATGCTCCGCGAGTATCGCGGCGACTGCCACACCGCGGCATGGATCAGCGCAGGGCTCGACGCCACCGAGATCGGCCTGTTGAGCGAGCTCTACTGGGGACTGCCGATGCGCACGTACAGCCGCACCCGCTCCTGGACCGACGCGCAGTTCGATGCCGCCCACGAGCGACTGGTTTCGCGCGGTTTGGTGGACGCCACCGGCTTCACCCCCGCCGGACGCGGCGCACGCGAGGCCGTGGAGCTGGCGACGGACCTCCAGTTGGAGAACGTCGTGTCAGCGATCGGCGACGACCTCGACGAGCTGCTCGGCATCCTGCTGCCGTGGGGTGCGGCCATCCGCGACGGCAAGGGCTACCCCTCCAGCGGCCCGCACGACCTCGCCGATCTGGCGACCCGCTGAGCACGCGTCGCCGACTCGGAACTACGGTGCACACATGATCCTGCAGACCCTGACCAACGTCAGCACCGAAGCCTTTCTCGAGCACACCGGTTGGAAGTCCACCGCCCAGGGGCTCTGTCGCGGCGAGGTGTGCGTGCCGGCACCGGGCTCACTGCGCCCCGACGGCACCGTCGATGTCGAAGTCGCCGCGGCACGCCTCGGGATGCCGCTGCTGCGCGACACCGAGCACGACCTGTGGGCTGTCGGGTCGGCGACGCTCGGGGGCAAGGCGCTCTCGTCGGCCGCTGCCGCCGACCCTGAGCTGATCACCCGCGACGGCAAGCCGTTCCGGCTCAGCAGCCTGCACGGCAGGAAGGTGCTGCTGGTCGCCTGGTCCAGTTATTGAGGTTGCCGCACCAGCCTGCCCGGGTGGCAGGCGCTCCACACCGAGCTCGAGCCGCTCGGGCTCACCGTCGTCACCGTTGCGCTGGACATCGAGCCGAGCCACGCGTTCACCTGGATCGATCGCGCTGCACCGACCCATCCGAGCCTGATCGACCCGGGTCATGTCACCGACGACCTGTTCGGGTTCGTCAACATCCCGATGGCGGTCTGGATCGACGAGTCCGGCACGATCGTTCGTCCGGCGGAGGGCGCGTCCATCGAACGCAGCCCGTTGAGGGACATGGACATCCCTGCGGGTTTGCCCGACCGCATCGATCGCGCGTTTCGCGAGGTGAAGAAGATCCCCGACGTGTCAGTGGACTACCGCGCGGCGATCGTCGACTGGGCGCATCACGGCAGCGAGTCGCGTTTCGCGCTCGGCCCCGACGAAGTGGTCGCGCGTTCGTTGCCGAGGGGCGACGACGAAGCGCGGGCGGCCGCGTGCTTCGAGCTCGGCGGTCACCTGCGGCGCACGGTCGGTGCGCAGGCCGCGGTGTCGTGGTGGCGCGAAGCGCATCGCCTCTTCCCGTCCAACTGGACCTACAAGCGCCAGGCGTGGACGCTGGTCACCACACCCGAGGGCGCCGCTGAGAACGACCTCATGCAAGGCCCGAACGACGTGTACGAGGGCAACTGGCTCGACGACGTGATCGCGTCGGGCGGCGGCGAGCACTACACCGTCCAACCGCAGCTCTGAGGGGCACCCGCGTACGGGTCAGCCGGCGTGCTGGTGCTCGACCGCGGGCCGGGGGCGTTGCACCTCGACGAGGTAGCCGTCGACCAACGCTTCCTCGGCGCGCATCGTGCGCTCGACGTGCTCGCCGACGAACGAGGCGATCTTCCCGCCGACCAGTGGCATCGGGCAGAGCACCTCGCCGGTGATCTCCACGATCGTGCCACCATCGGCCGTTGGTGCCAGCCGCATCTGTCCGCCCGTGGTCACCGGCACTCCCCTGGCCGTCACCTGCCAGATCCCCCACCGTGCGCCGTCGGGCATCACCGGATCCCACTCGTCGTGCTGCTCGATCACGTTCACCGACGAGAAGAAGCGCTTCGCGAATCCGGGGACGTCCATCGGAACACCACGTCGCGTGCGGATCGAGATGATGCCGGCGCGCTCGCTGCGTTCGATGATCCGAACGTCCTGATGACCGAGCGCCTGGTACTTGGCCTGCACCACGTCCGGCGACGTCATCACGTCGAACACCACGTCCGGCCTCGCCGCATAGGTGTGGGTGGACGCGACCTTCATGAGCTCATGGTGCGCCCGTAGTGGTAGTGCGGTCAGGGCACAACGACCCGGTGTTCGGGTGCCCATTGTCGGGGTGGCCCGTGCTCGCTCGGCGATGCGAGCGGTAGCGTTGCGGCGATGGAACACGTCCGTTGGCTGGCCCGACCCACGTTGCGGAGTCCCATGCTCATTGCGGCCTTCACCGGCTGGAACGACGCGGGCGATGCGGCGAGCAACAGCGTGCGCCACCTTGTCGAGGTGTGGCAGGCCGAGCCGTTGGCCGAGATCGACCCCGAGGAGTTCACCGACTTCGCCACCGTGCGTCCACAGGTGCGGCTCACGCCCGAGCGCACCCGCACCATCGTGTGGCCCACGGTCGGGTTGTGGAGCGCGAGCACGCCCGGCGGCGACGTGATCCTGCTGTTGGGGCCCGAGCCTGCGCTGCGCTGGCGGCTCTTCACCGAGCAGATCGCTGCGGTGGCACACCACTTCGACGTCAGCCTCGTGCTGACGCTCGGCGCGTTGCTCGCGGATGTGCCGCACTCTCGTCCCGTGCAGCTGATCGGTACGGCCACGGATCAGGACATCATCGAGCGCTTCGACCTGCAGCGCAGCCGCTACGAAGGGCCCACCGGCATCGTCGGTGTGCTCCACGACCTGTGCAGCAGATCGGATCTGCCGTCGGCGTCGCTGTGGGCGGCAGTGCCGGCTTACGCATCCCAGGTGCCGTCGCCGAAGGCGGCCCTCGCACTGGTCGAGCGGGCGTGCGAGATCCTCGGCACTCCTGCACCGGTCGCGAAGTTGCAGGCCGATTCGGCGGAGTACGGCACGCGTGTCACCGCCTTCGTCGCCGACGACAACGATCTCATCGGCTACGTCGCCCGATTGGAGAGCATGTCGGACTCCGGCCAGCTCGACGACGACGACTTCTTTGAAGAGGACGACGACGATGATGACGACTCGGTCGGCGGCGAGCTCACCGACGACACCGCGGTCGTGGACAGCGACGAGTTGATGGCCGAGGTGGAGCGCTTCCTGCGCGACCAGAGAACCGACGAGGGCTGACCCCGGCTACTCGCCGCGCCACACCGGTTCCCGCGGCGGCTCGAACTGTGCCGTCATCGGCTTGCCGTCGATCGCCTCGAATGCCATCGGTCCCCACCAGTTCGCACCCGCCGTCGGCCAGGGGAGGCCATCGCGGCGGAACCATCCCACGTCGGCCGTCTCCAACGGATGGGGGATCAACGTTCCGCCCGTCGCCCGGCAGTGGAACAGCAACAGGTACATCGCGAAGCGGGTGAACCCCATGCGCTGGCCGTCGATGACGGCGAGCAGCTGCACCGGTTCGCATTCGATGCCCGTCTCCTCGAGCACCTCCTTGACGACGACCTCGCTCGCGCTGTAGCCGACATCGGCCCACCCGGTGGGGTAGAGCCAGATGCCGCTGTCGCCGCGTTGGACCAGCAGGATCTCCCCGACGTCGTTGCCAACCACCGCGCCGACGGCAACCTTGGGCGTGACGTACCCGGGCACCCCTTCGCCGACGGAGTCCATCCACTCCTGGATGAAGTGGTCGCGCTCACGGCGCACTTCGAGGGCCTCGTCGGCCGCGGCCTTGATGTCCGCTGCCACGTGGAGGATCTCCTCGAAGCGCTCGCGCTCGTACAGGCTCTCCGTGAATCCGAGCCCCGTTCGGGCGATCGCCGCCAGCGCCTCGCTCCACCGGACCAGGTCTCGGGTGAAGTCGGTGGGGTCGGCGTCGCTCACGGCCGCCGACCCTATGCCACCGCGATCACCGCGGTCGACCCGTCGGCGTCGACATCAGCGCCAGATCTTTGACCTTCGTGGCGAACGCGGGCTCCCGTCGTGGGCCTAGACTGCGCGCGTCGACCGCGAGCCGGATCCAGCGCGCGATCGCATTGGCAGGTGAGCTGGGGGCCTCTCCCGTCGGCCCTCGGCTCACCGCCTTCTACACTCGCCCCGTGCCCTGTAGCAGCATGTCCTGTCATCGCAAGTCGTGTAGCCGTACGTC
>JAYVMH010000284.1:0-5849 GCA_043759015.1 Actinomycetota bacterium | reverse complement strand
CTCTACGGCGGCGACAACGAGCACCGACTCCGCCAGGAGATCGTCCTCGGCATCGGTGGCGTGCGGGCGCTGCGGGCGCTCGATCTCGACCCCCAGGTGTTCCACACCAACGAGGGGCACGCCGGCTTCCTCTCGCTCGAGCGCGTTCGTGAGCTCGTCGTCCACGGCGTGTCGTTCGACGAAGCAGTGGAGGCCGTGCGCGCCGGCGGCGTCTTCACCACGCACACGCCCGTTCCGGCGGGCATCGATGAGTTCCCGGCAGACCTGATGGCGAAGTACTTCGGCGACTACGCCGGCCAGCTCGGCACCACCCTCGAGGAGATGCTGCAGATCGGACGAACCGACGACGCACCGGATGGGCTGTTCAACATGGCGGTCATGGGCCTGCGCCTCGCCGGGCGCAGCAACGGCGTCGCTCAACTTCACGGCGCAGTCAGCCGAACCATGTTCAACCACCTGTGGCCCGACGTGCCCGTGGAGGAGGTGCCGATCGGCGCGATCACGAACGGTGTCCATGCCCACACCTGGGTCGGCGATCATGTCGCAGCGCTGCTGTCGAAGAGCGTCGGCCCGGTGTGGGATGGTGCAGATGCACCATCGTGGGCAGGCGTCGACCACATCGATCCCACCGAACTGTGGGCGGCGAGGGCCAAGGCCCGCGCCGAACTGGTGGCGTTCGTGCGGTCGCGAATGGGCGATGCCATGCTCGACCCGAAGGCGCTCACCATCGGGTTCGCCCGCCGCTTCGCCACGTACAAGCGGGCCACGTTGCTGCTGTCCCAACCCGAGCGGTTGCGCACGATGCTGCTCAGCGCCGACCGACCCGTGCAGTTCGTGTTCGCGGGCAAGGCGCACCCGCAGGACCAGCCGGGCAAGGACATGATCCGCGACATCGAGCTGTTCGCCCGCCAACTCGACGTGAACCATCGCATCGTGTTCGTGCCCGACTACGACATGGCGATCGCACGGATGATGTATCACGGCTGCGACGTGTGGTTGAACAACCCGCGCCGCCCTCTGGAGGCCTGCGGCACGAGCGGCATGAAGGCGGCCTTGAACGGTGCGCTGAACTGCAGCATCCTCGATGGTTGGTGGGATGAGTGCTTCGACGGCGCGAACGGTTGGGCGATCAACTCCGCAGACGACGATCCCGACCTCGCTCGCCGCGATGCGCGCGAGGCGACGAGCCTGTTCGGTCTGCTCGAGCGCGAGATCGTGCCGCTCTTCTACAACCGCACCGACGGGGTTCCGCTCGGGTGGATCGACACGATGAAGCACAACTGGCGGTCGCTCGGGCCGTTCGTGACCGCGGCGCGAATGGTGCGCAACTACACCACCGATCTCTACGAGCCGGCGGCCGCGAGCTCGCGGACCGCACTCGCCGACGAGTCGCGTGTCGCCCGCGAGCTCGCCTCGTGGAAGCAGCGAGTGCGTGTTGCGTGGCCGTCGGTCAAGGTCGTGGACATCGAGGCCGACACGAAGGCCGCGCACGAGGGCGAGAATCGGCACGTCCGGGCCTACGTCGAGATCGACGGACTGGAACCGAGGGCGATCACCGTGCAGGCGTTGCACGGGTCGATCAACAGCGAGGGCGAGTTCGTCGGACGGCCGCTGAGCGTCACCCTCGAACAGACGACCGACGGCGTGTGGGAGGCGGACTATCGCGTCGGTGAGGCCGGCCCGTACGGCATCACGGTGCGGGCGATGCCGTCGCACCCCGACCTCATCTCCCCCGTCGAGATGGGCATCATCGCCTGGGCCGACTGACCCCGCGGGTCGGTCTCCCCCACAAATTTCCCCTCTCGCGACATCTCACGACCGAGGACACCTCGGTCAGACCATGACATGAACGAGGGGTTGGGGCGGGCTTGCCGACGGGCTCAGCGGCCGGTGAACTCGGCGTGGCCGGGGCCATTGGCGAGGAAGCTCTGCACGCCGATCCGGCTGTCGTCGGTGTGGAAGACGAGCTCGAACAAGCCGCGCTCGAGGCGCAGACCGCCGGCGAGGTCCGTGTCCAGCCCTTCGTCGACGGCGCGCTTCACCATCGCCTGCGCCTGCACGGCACCCTTCGCGGCCAGCGCGGCCAGCTCGAACGCCCTCGGATGCAACGCTTCGCCGGACACCACCTCGTCGGCCAGGCCGATTCGCAACGCTTCTTCCGCCTTCACCTGTCGGCCGGTGATCATCATCTCCTTGGCCTTGCTCGCCCCGATCGCCCGGGCGAGTCGCTGCGTACCACCGCCGCCGGGAATGATCCCGAGGAGCACCTCCGGTTGGCCGAACACCGCCCGCTCGCCGGCGATCCGGTAGTCGCATGCAAGTGCCAACTCGCATCCACCGCCGAGCGCATACCCGCTGACCGCGGCGATCACCAGACGCGGAATGCCGGCCACTGCGTCGAGTGCGCGGTGGAAGCCCTCGGTGATCACGCGACCCTGCTCGGCATCACCGAACTCGCTGATGTCGGCACCCGCGGCGAAGATGCGCTCGCCTCCTGTGATCACGACGGCGCCCGGTGGGTTCTCGGTGAGCGAACGAGCCGCTGCGTGCAGCTCCTTGAGGACGGCCTGCGAGAGCGCGTTCACCTTCGGATTGTTCAACGTCACGACGGCGACCCCGTCGTCGCGTCGATCCACCAGCACGAGTTCACCCATGGGGCAAACCCTAATGGGATCCAGTGGGACGCGATCGCGGGTCAGGCCCCGATCGAGCGGAGCATCTCGTCGGCGGCAGACCACGGATCCAGCGACCGCGTCACCACCTCTGCTTGCAACTCCTGCCAACGTTCGGTGGTGATGATCTGCCGCGCCCGCTGCTCGAGGCGACGGGAGATGATCTCGCGGAGCTCCTCGCGCAGACGGAACTCGCGCCGTCGGTGCAGCTCGCCTGTGGCGAGGATGTGATCGCGATGGCGGAGAATCGTTGCCCACACGTCGGCCACGCCTTTGTTCTCCGTTGCGATCACCGGCAGGATCGGCGGCCGCCACGCATCGTGCGCGAGATCGGTGAGCTCCAGCATCTGTTCGAGGTCACGGCGGGCTTCCTCCGTTCCCGGGCGGTCGGCCTTGTTGATCACGAACACATCCGCGATCTCCATCAGCCCCGCCTTGTTGGCCTGCACCGCATCGCCCCAGCCCGGGTTGACGACGACGACGGTGGTGTCGGCCTTGCCGGCGATCTCGACCTCCACCTGCCCGACGCCGACGGTCTCGACGAGGATCCATCGCTTGCCGACCGCGTCGAGCAGACGGACCGCTTCCGGGGTGGCGAGCGATAGACCCCCGAGATGCCCGCGCGTGGCCATCGAACGGATGAAGACGCCCGCGTCGGTGGCATGGTCCTGCATCCGGACGCGATCGCCCAGGATGGCGCCGCCCGTGAACGGCGACGACGGATCGATGGCGAGGACGGCCACCTCCTCTCCCGTCTCACGCAGGTGACCGATGGTGGCAGAGGTGAGCGTGCTCTTGCCGGCGCCCGGCGCACCGGTGATGCCGACCGTGTAGCCGCCTCCGGCGCGCGCGTACGTCGCCCGCCCGATCTCTCGCGCCTCTTCGCCGCCGAGTTCGACGAGGGACAGCAGCCGGGCGAGTGCGCCGCGGTCGCCATCGCACGCCGATTCGAACAACTCGGCGACCGGGAGTCGGCGGCGGCTCATTCGACGCGGGTCATTCCGGATCGGAGAGGTTGATGACTTCGGTGACACCATCGATGCGATCGCGCATGATGCGCTCGATGCCCGCCTTCAACGTGACGGTGCTGGTGGGGCAGGTGCCGCACGCCCCGACGAGCGTGACGTAGATGATCCCGGTAGCTTCATCGACGTCGCGGAGCACGATGTCGCCGCCATCGGCCTGCAGGGCAGGGCGAATGACTTCGATCGTTTCCTCCACTTGCGAACGCATCAGATGTCGTGAGAACTTTCTTGCGGGGTCGAGCGACCATTGAACCAGGACCGACCCAAGGAATGCCACCCATGCGAACAGTTCGTGCACTGGCCCTCATCCCCATCGCCGCGCTGTGCTTGGCGGCGTGCGTGGATGCCAAGCAGCCCACGCGGGCGCAGGGCAGCATCCCGAACGGCCCCCTGAACAGCGGCGACCGGCCCGCTCTCGTCACCGACGCGCCGTCGACCACCGCGTCCGACGGCACCGATACCACGCTGTCGTCGGGTCCCACCCAGATCGACGTGAAGGTGGGCACCGACAGCAGCCCCAGCCGGGTGGAGAAGGTGCGGGTGAGGACGTCGATCACTATCAACATCACCAACCTCGATGCCGCCGACGATTACGAGGTGAAGTCCATCGGCCTCGAGCAGAAGGTCGCCAAAGGCACCACCGCGACGTTCAACTTCACGATCACGGCCGCCGGCAGGTACGAGGTAGAGAGCCGCAAAACCAGCCAGGTCCTGCTCGTCATCGAAGCGAGCTGATCGGCGTGCTCGCCCACCAGGGCGGCTGGGACGAGATCCTGCTCGTGCTGGGGCCGATCTCGGTGATCGCCGGCCTGTTGTGGCTGGCCAAGCGACGCGTCACCGCGCAGGCCGCCGACGTCAACGACACGGACGACACGACCGCCGCGGACGACACGACCGCCGCGGACTAGGCCGGCACCCGCGGACTAGGCCGGCACCCGCCGGATGTCGGCGCCGAGCGCGGACAACCGACCCACGAGGTCGTCGTAACCGCGGTCGATGTGGTGCACCCCCGACACGGCGGTCTCACCATCCGCCGCGAGCCCCGCAACGACGAGCGCCGCGCCGGCACGGATGTCGGGAGCGCGAACCGGCGCGCCACTGAGGCGCGGTATGCCCCGCACCACCGCGTGGTGACCGTCGGCGCGGATGTCGGCGCCGAGCCGCTGCAGTTCCTCGACGTAGCGGAATCGGCCCGGGTACAGGTTCTCGGTGACGATGCCGACGCCATCCGCGACGGTGAGCATCGTGACGATCAGCGGCTTGTAGTCGGTGGCGATGCCGGGGTACGGCAACGTGGCGACATCGATGCTCGTCGGCCGGCCATCGGACCAGATCGCCACGCTGGCGTCGCGGCCGCTACCACTGGAGGTGATCGTGAGACCCATCTCGATCAGTCGCCGGATCAGCATGTCCATATGGTCGGCGCGAGCCCCTCGCAGCACCACCTCGCCACCGCTGACGGCCACCGCGGCGAGGTAGGTGGCTGCCTGGATGCGGTCGGACACCACCGCGTGGTCGGTGGCGTGCAGGTGACCGCGTTCGACACCGTGGATCGCGAGCGTGCCCGAGCCGATGCCATCGATCTCCGCACCCATCGCCACCAGGAAGTTGCACAGGTCGGCGATCTCCGGCTCGCGTGCCGCGTTGTCGATGACCGTGGTGCCCTTCGCGTACACCGCCGCGGTCAGGATGTTCTCGGTGGCGCCCACGCTCGGGAACTCGAGGGTGATGTCCGCGCCGTGCAGGCGATCGGCCGTGGCCTCCACGACGCCGTGACGGAGCTCGAACGTGGCCCCCATCGCTTCCAGCCCGTTGAGGTGCATGTCGATCGGACGGCTGCCGAAGTCGTCGCCACCCGGCAGTGAGAGCGACACCCTACCGAATCGGCCGAGCAACGGACCGAGCACGTTGATGCTGGCCCGGATGCGTTCCACCAGCTCGTACGGCGCGACCGGGATGATGTTGCCACGATTGGTGAGGCGCAGCACGGATGGCGCGATGCGCTCGCTACGGACTCCGATCGCCTGCAGCAGCTCGGCCATGATGCCCACGTCAGCGATGTCGGGAACGTTGGTGAGGGTGAACTCACCGTCGGCGAGCAACGTCGCCGCCATCAACTTGAGGACGGAGTTCTTGGCCCCCGGGATCGCGA
>JAYVMH010000283.1:0-5854 GCA_043759015.1 Actinomycetota bacterium | reverse complement strand
GGGCGAGGAGGTCGGTGCTGAACCGGATGCACGTGCGACCGGGCGTGGCGGCCTCGACCGACAGGGACCGGCGGCTCTGCGATGCATCGTTGCCACTGCTGGCGATGCCGATGCCGACGGCCACCGCGATGATGGCCGCAGCCACACCGGAGAGCACGAGCAGGCGGCGCTTCGGGGGCCGGGGGCCTGCCACCGAGGTGGCCGGCGGATTCTCGACGGACGTGTTCATGATCTCCTCCAGGAGTGCTCGGACACGAGGTGAACTCGTGTCGTCGGTGGGAATCGCGGCATCGAGCGGATCGAGACGTCCCAAGCGTTGGCGCAGTTCGTCGTCCATCAGCCCTCCTCCGCGGTTCCGACCGTTGAATGTCCGGCAGCCGGAAGATCCTTTCCGTCGGTGGCCACCAACCGCAGTCGCTTCTTCGCCCGATGGAGCCTGATGCTCGCGGCGTTGGCCGTGATGCCGAGCACCAGCGCGATCTCGCCCGGATCCAAGCGCTCCCACGCCCACAGCTGCAGCAACTCGCGATCTTCGACCGTGAGGCCGCTGAGCGCCGACTCCAACTCGGGGTCGCCGTGGAACGCGAGGTCGGCCGGCGGCGCGGTGACGGGCTGGTCGACGGTGCGACCGGCGAGCCTGCCCACGAGCCGCAACTGGCGTCGCGCGGTGCGTTGCTGGTTGGCGAGGCAGCGACGGGCCACCGCGTAGCACCACATCAGTTCGCCACCGGGGGGCACAACGTCCAGTCGCCGCCAGAGCACGAGCAGCGCATCGGCGAGCGCATCGTCCGCGACGGCGACCTCGGCGCGGCGGCGGAGGTAGCGCTGAAGGGGCGCGAGGACATCGCCGACGAGCCGCTCGAAGCGGTGGCGTCGCTGGTCGCGCTCGAGGGGCTGGCCTGGGACGGTCGTCACGAGCCCTTCATGTCCGGCATCGCGCAAAGTCTTTCAGAGGGCGCGGACGAGCGCGGCGACCGTGGCACCGGCGATGATGACGACGATCAGCGGCGCTCTGCGCCAGGCCAACAAAACCGCCACACCCACGCCGGCGATCCTGGCGCCGTCGACGCCGAGGTTGGTCCCGGAGCTCAGCGCGTCGCGGGCGATGATCGCTGCGACGAGGGCGGCAGGAATCAGCGCCAGGCAACGATCGAGCACCGGCGGCAACGCCCGATCGCCGATCACCACCAACCCCAGCACCTTGAACGCGTAGGCCGTCGCGCCGAGCACGAACACGAACGTCCAACTCATCCCGCCACCCTCTTCGGTGCCGGGACGCCGACCACGATGCCGACCGTGGCGCACAGGATCGGAACGCCGACGGGGGTGAACGGAATCGTTGCCACGCACGCCACGGCGCCGATCACCGCTGCCATCGCGCAGCGACGATCACGCAGCATCGGCCACAGCATCGCGACGAATGCGGCCGGGAACGCCGCATCGAGCCCGAACGTCTGCGGATTCACCGCCTTGCCGAGCAGCGCGCCGGCGAGCGTGCCGAGGTTCCAGAACAGGTAGAGGGTGCCGCCCGTCACCCAGAACGCCGCGCGCCGGTGCGCTTCGTCGTCCTGTGCCGCCGACATCGCGGTCGATTCGTCGATCGTCAACTGGGCTGCGACGAGGCGCGTCCCCAGCCGGCCTTTGAGGTGTGGCGCCATGGCGAGGCCGTACACGCCGTTGCGCGCGGCGAGGATCGCCGCGCCGCCGAACGCCGCGGCGGGCGAGCCACCGGAACCGATCACGCTCACTGCCGAGAACTGCGAAGCGCCGGTGAACACGATCAGCGACATCACGCACGTCTGGGCGACCGTCGCGCCAGCGCTGACGGAGCTGACGCCGAACGAGATCGCGAAGACGCCCACGGCAATGCCGAGGGTCGCGCAGGCACTCACCACCTGCCGCATGCGCTCGTCGCGCAGCATTCGGATCACCGGCGTCGAGACCCCAACCAGAGGACCGACAGCGGCGGCACATCCACCACGACAGATGCCGGCTGACGTTGCCACGGGATGTCGACTCGCGCCTCGAAGCCCGGACTGGGGTACCCGCTGAACCCACTGCCGCCCCACGCGGGCGCATCCGTGTCCAGCAGGAGGTCCCACTGACCCTGCCACGGCAGCCCGACGCGATGCCCCGGTCGCGGCACGGGGGTGAAGTTGGCGATGCATGCCACCGCCGTGGCGCCGGCGTGACCCCACCGCAGAAATCCGTACATCGAGTGATCCGCGTCGTCGGCATCGAGCCACTGGAAGCCCATGTGATCGTGGTCGCGTTCGTGCACGGCAGGCCAGATCGTCGCCAGTCGATTGAGATCGGCGAGCAGATCGCGGATCCCACGGTGAGGGGGGTGGTCGAGCAGGTGCCACGGGAGACCGGTGCTCTCGCTCCACTCCGTGAACGGCGCGAGCTCAGCGCCCATGAACAGCAACGGCGCGCCCGGCATGGCCCACATCCAACCGTAGAGCGCACGTAGCGTCGCGAACTTCTGCCAGTCGTCGCCGGGCATCTTGGCCAGGAGGCTGCGCTTGCCGTGCACCACTTCGTCGTGGCTCAGCGGGAGGACGAATCGTTCCGAGAACGCGTAGAGCAACCCGAACGTCAACTCCGTGTGGTGCCACTTGCGATGCACGGGTTCGTCCTGGACGTAGCTCAACGTGTCGTGCATCCAGCCCATGTTCCACTTGTGGCTGAATCCGAGCCCGCCCGCGCTCACGGGTGCCGTGACCTGGGGCCACGCGGTGCTCTCCTCGGCGATGACCATCGCCGAGGGAACTTCCTCGGCGATGACCGTGTTCAGCATCCTCAGGAACTCGACGGCATCGAGGTTCTCCCGGCCACCCTCACGATTCGGCACCCACTCCCCAGGCTTGCGGGAGTAGTCGAGGTAGAGCATGCTCGCAACCGCATCGACACGCAGGCCGTCGATGTGGAACTCGTGCAACCAGTACAGCGCGTTCGCGACCAGGAAGTTGCGGACCTCGGTGCGACCGTAGTTGAACACGTAGGTGCCCCAGTCGGGGTGTTCGCCCTGACGCGGGTCGGAGTGCTCGTACAGCGCCGTGCCGTCGAAACGGGCGAGGCTCCAGTCGTCCTTGGGGAAGTGCGCCGGCACCCAATCCATGATCACACCGATGCCGTTTCGGTGGAGCGTGTCGACGAACGCACGCAGGTCGTCGGGCGACCCGAAGCGCGAGGTGGGCGCGAAGTAGCCGGTGACCTGATAGCCCCACGACGGCGTGAACGGATGCTCGGCCAGTGGAAGGAGCTCGATGTGGGTGAACCCGAGCGCGTTGATGTGCTCCGCGAGCTGGTCGCCGAGGTCGCGATAGTTGCCGACCCACGGCCGCCAAGAACCGAGGTGCACCTCGTAGATGCGAAGCGGTGCGCCAGGCGCCTTCGACCGGCTCCGCATCCAGTCGTCGTCGGCCCAGTCGTGCGCGCTCGGTGCGGCGACCACGCTTGCGTTGGACGGTGGCACCTCCGACGAACGGGCCATCGGGTCGGCCTTCACCATGGTGCGACCGCCGCGGGCCACGACCGCGAACTTGTAGCAGTGCCCGACGCGCGCGAGGTCGCACTCGCCGGCCCAGATGCCGGAGGAACCCTGCGGATGCAGTGGTGCACCGTCGCCCCACCCGTTCCAGTCGCCGATCGCGTACACCGCCTCGGCGTTGGGTGCCCACACCGCGAACCGGACGGCTGACGCCGCTGTCGACGCATTGACGACGTGAGCGCCGAGAAGCTCCCAGAGTCGGCGGTGCGACCCCTCTCCGAACAGGTAGAGATCGAGCTCCGACAGCAACACGTCACGAGCGTACGACACCCGGGGCCGTCGCCCACGGTGATGAGGGCACTGCTACGTTCGACCCGTGCGCGTCGTGATGCTGTCGTGGGAGTACCCCCCACTCGTCGTCGGAGGGATCGCCGCTCACGTCGAAGGGCTCGCCGAGGCAATGAGCCGCGCAGGTCACGAGGTGGTCGTGTTGTGCCTCCATCATCACGACACGCCCGACGACTCTGTCGTTCGCGGCGTTCGTGTGCTGCGGGCCGACATCGCCCTGCCGTGGCTGCCCGACGACAGCCTGGTCGCGCGCATGGCATCGGCCAACCACCATCTCGTCCAACTCGTCGCTCGGCTGCGCGATTGGCGCCCCGACGTCGTGCACGCCCACGACTGGTTGGTCGCCTGGGCCGGCGACACGTTGAGGGCGTTGTTCGATGTGCCCTTGGTCGCGACCATCCACGCCACCGAGCGCGGCCGCCACGGCGGTCACCTGCCGCCGGGTCTTCCGGGCGAGATCAACTCGGTGGAGTGGTGGCTCACGTATCAGGCGCGCGACATCATCGCCTGCTCGCGCTTCATGGTGCGCGAGGTGATCCAGGGCTTCGAGCTACTTGCGCAGAAGGTGCACCTCGTTCCCAACGGGGTCGACGTCTCGCGTTGGGCGGCGGGCGCCGCGGTGCACTCCGACGTCGAGCCGGAACCGCTCGTGATCGCGTGGGGCCGGATCCAGTACGAGAAGGGCTTCCAGGTGCTCGCCCGCGCAATGGCCGAGCTGCGCACCCGGTTGCCAGGGGTTCGCTGCATCATCGCCGGCCGTGGCACGTACCTGCCGGAGCTGCAGACCCAGATCGACATGGAGGGCGTCAGCGACATCGTGCAGCTCGCCGGCTTCGTGGCCGACGACGAGCTGAAGGCGATGCTGCGCCGCGCCGGGTGCGTCGTCATTCCCTCGCTGTACGAACCGTTCGGCATCGTCGCCCTGGAGGGCATGGCCGCGGGTGCTCCCACGATCGTCGCCCGCACAGGCGGGTTGGCCGAGATCGTGGAGGGTTCCGACGCCGGCGTGCTGTTCGAGCCCGGGAACCACCACGAACTGGCCGACCGGATCGCCGAGGTGCTCGCCGACCCGGCCGGTGCCGTCGGGTTACGAGAAAGGGCGGCTGACCTACTGGAACGAACCTACAGCTGGGATGCCATCGCCGCCTCCACGGTGCTGATCTACCGCCAGGCGGTCACCGGCAGCGTCTGACCCGGTGGGGCGCCGACTATCCTCGTCCGGATGCGTTCTGTCCGTCAGTTCAACGTGGTACCCGCCGTGCCCAGCGCTCTGCAAACGCTTACAGACGTCGCCGCGAACTTGCGCTGGACGTGGGACCGCGACACGCAGGCGCTGTTCGAGCGCCTCGACCCGGCCACCTGGAAGGCCACGGGTCGCGATCCGCTGCGGCTGCTGGCCGGCATCTCGGCCGAACGCTGGGCGGAGCTGGCCGCCGACCCGACGACCGTCGAGGACTGCCGAGCCGCGGGCGAGCGGCTGCGCGACGCCATCGAGTCGCCCCGCTGGTTCCAGTCGCGCAATGGCTCGCCGCTCGGTCTGGTCGCCTACTTCTCACCCGAGTTCGGACTGTCCGAGACACTGCCGCAGTACTCGGGAGGGCTTGGTGTGCTCGCCGGCGACCACCTGAAGGCTGCCTCCGACCTTGGCGTGCCGTTGGTCGCGGTGGGCCTGCTCTACGCCGAGGGCTACTTCCGGCAACGCCTCAACGCCGACGGCATCCAGGAGGAGCGCTACCCGCCGCTCGACCCTCACGGGCTTGCTCTGTCGCCGACGGGCTTGCACGTCACCGTCGACGTCGCGGGAGAACGGGTGCTCGTCAACGTGTGGGAGGTGAAGGTCGGCCGGATCAGCCTCTACCTGCTCGACACGAACGTCGAGGGCAACAGCGACGGCGCCGCCAACATCACCAACCGGCTCTACGGCGGCGACAACGAGCACCGACTCCGCCAGGAGATCGTCCTCGGCATCGGTGGCGTGCGGGCGCTGCGGGCGCTCGATCTCGACCCCCAGGT
>JAYVMH010000282.1:0-5887 GCA_043759015.1 Actinomycetota bacterium | reverse complement strand
CGCTCGCGGCGGGGGCATGGGCAGCGTGGCTCAGCGGCTCGGGTCCGACCGTCGCAGCGATGTGCGCGGTGGACGGGGCGGAGGCGCTCGCCGCCGCTCTGCCGGCCGACGGTCACACCAAGATCCTCCGCATCGATCACGCGGGTGCCGTGATCGAGGGGCCGTGATCGAGACGGCAGGTCCCTAGGCCGCGAGCTGAAGGCGGGTGACTTCGGGCACCGGCACGGTCGGCCATGCCCATTCGCCGCTGCACCACAACAGGCTGGCGTGGAAGCTCGCTCGCTCGATCGCTCGTGCCAGGCATATCACTTCGTCGGCGGCGTGGCGGGGGAGCGGGGCCGGTGCGGCACTCGTATCGGGCGGCGGCAGCTCCAGCCCGGTGGCCAGTTGACCGTCGGGAGCGGCATCGAGCAACACACCGTCGCGGAGGTGGTACACGATGTCGTGGAGGCGGACGCCCACATCGCCGGCTGACCGCAGCTGATCGAGGAGGCGTTGGCGCGCAATCGCGGCAGCGAACGACTGGGCGCGGTCGCGTGCCGACGCGGCCTCTTCGTAGCGCTGGGTGAGCGCGAGGTGCTCGACGCGCCGCCACAGCGGTTCGAGGACGATCTCGGGCGAGGTCGTGAGCGCGGCGACGACCTGCGCGATCACACGCCAGTACGCGCCCTCGTCGGCGCCCCCGGCGCACGGACACATTGCGACGCCGAGTTGGGCGCCACGACACGGCGTCGCGTTGGGCGACGCTGCGTGGTTTCTCGTGATGCGCGTGCTGCAGCGGCGGATCGGCAGTGCGCTTTGCACCGCTTCGATCACCGCGGTCGCCATCGCCTTGGAGGGGAGCGGCCCGATGTGCAGGCCGGTGGCCGCCGGATCGTTCGTGATCACCAGCCGGGGCCAGGTTTCGTCGGTGGTGAGTCGGACGTAGCAGTACTTCTGCCACGTGGTGCCGACCCGGTTGTAGCGCGGGTTCAACCGATGCAGGTAGCGGAGCTCGAGGACCTCCGCGCACACGGCGTCCGCAGTGACGGTGTGGGCGAGACGGTGGGTCTCGCGCAGCATCGGGCCGATCTTGCGCCGATCGTCGCTCGAGAAGTAGCTGCGCACACGCTGACGCAGGTTGGTGGCCTTGCCGACGTACAGCACGTCGCCCCGAGCGTCGAGGAATCGATACACGCCGGGGGATCGAGGGAGTTGGTGCGTGAGCTTCAACTTGGCGGCCTGCGGGTGACCGCTCATCGTCGGCAGGGTGATCAGATCGTCGAGCCCGGTGACGCCCAGGCCTGCGGCGCGTTCGAGCAAAAGGTGGAGCAGTTCGGTGGTGGCGAGCGCATCGTCGAGCGCGCGGTGCGTGGGCCGGTGCGACAGTCGGAAGCGATTGGCGAGCGTGCCGAGGCGGCAATCGGGCACCTCGTCGCGCACGAGTCTGCGGGCGAGGGGAAGCGTGTCCACCACCGTGCCGCGGAACGGTTCGCGGTCGCTGCGCCGGAGCGCGGTGTTGATGAACGCCATGTCGAAGCCGACGTTGTGGCCGACGATCACCGAGTCGCCGATGAACTCCTGCAACGACGGCAACACCGTCTCGATCCGTGGTGCCGCGGCAACCATCGAGTCGGTGATGCCGGTGAGCACGATGACCATAGGGGTCATGGCCCGGCCGGGATTGACGAGCGTGGCAAACGTGCCGAGCCGCTCGCCACCGCGGACTTTGACGACTCCGATCTCGGTGATGCCGTCGCCCCCTCGGTCACTGCCCGTGGTCTCGATGTCGAGCACGCAGAACGTGACATCGCACAGCGGCGTGCCGAGGTCGTCGAACGTTCGCTGCATCGCCCAGAGTTGAGCACGAACGGGTGTTCGCCGTCAAGAACGGGTGTTCGATCATGAGATCGGTAACCTCGGCGAGGTGACGGAGAACCCGGGTCGTGAACTGCCGGATCGTGCATTGCAGTCAGCGCTCGAGTTCTCGTTGGCCGTCGCTCTCGTGTCGTCGAAGGTGCGGCCGCCGCAGCCGTTCCCGTCGGTGCTCAAGAAGTTCTTGAAGTTCCAGAAGCTGACCGCCGGGGCCCTGCCGGTCGTCCGTGCGGCGGTCGAGGGCGACCCCGAGTTCCTCGGTCGCCTCGCTGCGGTCGCGTCACCGGCGATGGTCGACGACATCGGCCTGCTGTGGATCACGCGTCCGGACGGGTGGCTCGATGATGCGCTGGCCATTGTTTCGACCAACGCGGTCGCCGACGCCGACGGCGGCGCCCCCGCCGATGCCCGAGCCGAACGACGACGCCGCGAGGCGGCCGAGACCGCCGCCGCGCGTGCCCGGCATCACGCGGTCGAGGTGTCTGCCGACCTAGCGCGTGCACGCGAGACGGCACAGCAGTTGGCGAGCGAACGCGATCGGCTGATCCTCGACCTCGCGGCGGCGCGTTCGGTCGTTCGCGAGTTGGAGTCAGGCGCCCGCAAACGCGCGGCCACCGGCAAGGCCGTCGCCGATCGCGCAGACGTGGTCGCCGACGAGATCGAGGCGCTTCGCGACCGACTCGTCGAGGCCGAAGCAGCGCGCGATGCTGCATTGGCTTCGCGGGCGCTCGAGGCGTCCACCGTCGATGCGGAGCGGATGCGTGCTCTGTTGATGGAAGCGCTCGCGCTCACCGGCGCGGCGTCCGAGGGGGCGCGCAAGCCCAAACGGCGGCCGGCGCGAACGCCACTGCCGATTCCCGGCGGCGTCTACGGCAACAGCGAGGCGGCTGCCGAACATCTCGTCCGATCGCCCGGCGTGCTGGTGCTTGTGGACGGCTACAACGTCGCGATGCTCGGATGGCCCGACTTGGCGTTGCAGCACCAGCGCGAGCGGTGCATCCAGGCCTCCGAGACGCTGGCTCGTCGATGGGGAGTGGACGTCCATGTGGTGTTCGACGGTGCCGACGTGGTCGGTGCGCACGCGCCGGGCCGACGCAGCGTGCGCGTGAGCTTCTCACCCGAGGGCGTCCTCGCCGACGACGTCGTGCGGGCCGAGGTTGTCGCACTCGACCCCGGCCGCCCGGTAGTCGTCGTCACCAACGACAACGCGGTCCTCACCGACGTGCGCGGCGCGGGGGCCAACACCGTTTCCAGTGCCGTCTTCCTCGCCCTCGCCTGCCGCTGAGCGCCCCAACCCTCGTTCATGTCATGGTCCGACCGAGGCGGCCTCGGTGGAAGGATGACGCGACCGGGGAAGGGGTGCGCGGCCGCCTCGACTTCTGTGTCACACCCCTCGTGCACGATGCGGGCATGGTCCACTTCGTCATCTCATGCGAGTCGTGTGTCATGGACGGCACTGCCGCCTGTGCCGATTGTGTGCTCACTCACCTGCTGTCGCCGGCGCGGAGAGAGCCGCTCGCGTTCGACGAGGACGAGCTGCGCGCCGTGCAGTTGCTCGCCGCCGCCGGAATGGTGCCTACGCTTCGCCACCGTGAGGCCGACTGATCCACCCCGGCCCGACCTCGGTCGCGAGTACGTCGCGTCGCTGGCGCGCCTCACGGAGCCTTTCGGTGTCACCCACACCGGCGTTGCGGCGGCCGATGTCTTGAGCCGCGCTCGCGTGGCGCTCCATCATCGAATCGATGCGGGGCTGGTGGACGGGATGCAGTTCACGTTCAAGAACCCCGATCGATCCACCGACCCGCAGCTGGCCGTGAAGGGTGCGGCATCGGTCTTCGTCGCCGCCCGACCGTACCTGCTTCCCGACGTTCCTCGACCTTTGGGCGCCCAGGGGCGCGTCGCTCGATATGCGTGGGTGGATCACTACGAGCCGCTTCGCGATGCGCTGTGGCAGGTCGCCCATCAACTGCGTCGCGACGGGTGGCGGGCGGTGGCGTACGCCGACGACAACAGCATCGTCGATCGCGAAGTCGCGTACCGGGCGGCGATCGGTTGGTTCGGCAAGAACGCGAACCTGCTCGTGCCGGGTGCGGGGAGCTGGTTCGTGCTCGGATGCGTCGTCACCACCGCCCCGCTTCCTCTGTCGGGCGAGCCAGCCGCGGACGGCTGCGGCGGCTGTCGGAGGTGCCTCGACGCGTGTCCGACAGGTGCGATCATCGAGCCAGGGGTCGTGGACGCGTCGCGTTGCCTGGCATGGGTGCTGCAGAAGCCGGGCATCGTTCCTACCCACCTGCGCGCGGCGGTCGGCGATCGGCTGTACGGGTGCGACGATTGCCAGGAGGTGTGTCCCCCCACGATCCGACTGGGTGCCCGCACGGCCGTCGATGTCGGTGCCGGCCCCGACGTCCGTGCCTGGGTCGCGGTCCTCGGGCTGCTGCGCGGATCGGACGCCGACGTGCTGGCACAGTGGGGGAGCTGGTATCTCGCCGATCGCGACGTTCGATGGATCCGTCGCAACGCTTTGGTCGTGCTCGGCAACGTCGGCGATGGTCGCGACGTCGAGGTGGCGAACGTGCTTGCCGACTACCTTTCTCACCACGACCCCGTGCTGCGGGCCCACGCCGTGTGGGCCGCGCGCAGGCTGGGCCGCGCCGATCTGTTGCCATCCTCTGATCCGCACCCCGATGTGCAACGCGAACTGACCACACCGTGAAGCACCTTCTCGTCACGAACGATTTCCCTCCCAAGATCGGCGGCATCCAGTCCCTGCTGTGGGAGTGGTGGCGGCGGCTGCCGCCGGAGTCGTTCGCCGTCCTCACCAGCCCGTACAAGGGCACGGAGGCGTTCGATGCTGCGCAGCCCTTCCTCATCGAACGCACCCGCGAGCCGGTGCTGTTGCCGCATCCTTGGATGACGCGGCGCGTCAATTCGATGGCGGCGCGCGTCGGCGCCGATCTGGTGGTGCTCGACCCGGCCCTGCCGCTCGGACTGATCGGTCCGTCGCTCGACCTCC
The DNA here is from genome assembly GCA_043759015.1 of Actinomycetota bacterium. Classification (GTDB taxonomy): domain Bacteria; phylum Actinomycetota; class Acidimicrobiia; order Acidimicrobiales; family Ilumatobacteraceae; genus UBA668. The sequence goes on along the minus strand of JAYVMH010000282.1, from coordinate 1,020 downwards.
CGTACGACGTCGTCCTCCACGGTGCGGAGGTCACCGTGCCCGGCCGCCTTCCCGTGTCGAAGCAAACCCTGGCCTACGTGCTGCGCAGGGCTCGCCACGTGGTCGCCGCAGGTGGCTACCCCGCGGCCGAGGCCGAGCGAGCCGCCGGCCGTTCGCTGCCGATCACGGTCGTGCCGCCCGGTGTGGACACCGACCGGTTCGTGCCCCTTTCGCCGCCCGAGCGAGTCGAGGCGCGCCGCCGATTCGGCTTGAGCCAGGACGCTGAGCTGATCGTCGGAATCAGCCGCCTCGTCCCGCGCAAGGGCTTCGACATCGCGATCCGCGCAGCGGCACTGCTTCGCGGATCGCGCCCCGACCTCGTCCTCGCCATCGCCGGGGGTGGTCGCGATGCGGATCGACTGCGGCAGCTCGCGACGAGCCTGGACGCGCCCGTGCGCTTCCTCGGTCGGGTGAGCAACGAGGACCTGCCACGCCTCTATGGCTGCGCGGACCTCTCCACGATGCTCTGCCGGAATCGGTGGGGTGGGCTCGAGCAGGAAGGGTTCGGCATCGTCTTCCTGGAGGCGGCGTCGTGCGGCGTCCCTCAGATCGCCGGCGATTCAGGGGGCGCGGCCGAGGCGGTGGATGATGGTGTCACCGGGCTGGTGATTCGCCGACCCGACGACCCCCGCGCGGTCGCGGCCGCGTTCGAGCAGTTGCTCGACGACCCGACGGCTCGGGCGCGCATGGCCACCGCCGGACGCGAGCGGGCGGTGCGTGAGTTCTCCTACGACGTGTTGGCCCACCGGCTGGGGGTCTCACTCGGTGCGCTGGCAGAATGAACCCGATGCAGTCACGACTGGTCAGGGTGGATCTCGCGGGCACAGCGATTTTCGCGGGCGCACTGATCGTCGCGGTGCCACTTCGCACACATCGGGTCGGGCAGGTGCTGATCGCGCTCGTCTCGGTGGCGCTGTTCGCGGTGGGCATCGCCACGTCGCTGTGGGCGTACACGACGGCGCTCGAACGGTCGCGGGTCGA
>JAYVMH010000281.1:0-13083 GCA_043759015.1 Actinomycetota bacterium | reverse complement strand
GTCGACGCCGTCGTGGTCGTGGTCGAGGCAGGCGCGGTGGTGGAGGGGGGCGCGGTCGCTTCCACCGAGGTGGTCGTGGCCAGCGGCGGCACGGTGGCGAGTGCGTTGTGACCCGTCGAGCTGCAGGCAGCCAACACTGCGCCGCACACGGCCAGCAATGCTCGATTCACGTGTCGGATCATGACTCGCCTCCTGTGAACGATGCTCCTGATCCGGCCGCGTCGTCGTCCACACTGGGCACGCTGAATCCTGTTGTTCGGAAAAATCATCGGCACGAGCGCCGCCATTTGACAATGGCCGTTCGTCACACCGTGTCCTCCGATCGGTGTTTTCCCGCGCCCACGGGCGCGCAACCAGGACGAAGGCGCCGGATTTCGCGCCCGTGGGCGCGGCGACCGGACAACCGCGGACACGGCTGTCGTGGTTCCGCGCCCGACCTTGACGGGGGGCCGGACCGGTTGGGAGTGGGGTGGGGGTGGGACGCGCCCTAATCTGCTGCGGATGATCGCTGTGGTGGTGGTGCGCGACGGGCAGCTCCCGTCCGGAGGGGATGAGGTGGTCGCCGAGTGCGGAGGCCGCGCCATCCTCATCGGCACGGGAACGGCCGGCGCCGCTGCCGCGCTGACCGGCGTTGCGACCGATCTCGTCGTCGTCGAGGCCGGCCCGTTCCAGCCGGGGGCGTGGGCGGCAACCCTTGCCGCGCTCCTCACGCACGACCTCGCGGTGCTCATGCCCGGTTCGCCCGACGGACGCGACCTGGCGCCACGCGTCGCCGCGCTGCTCCACCGCCCGCTCTACGCGGGAGCGATCGCGGTCACGGCGCATCGTGTCGAGCTCGCCCGCAGGGGAGGCACGGAGATCCATCAGACGAACCCCGGCCCGGAGTTCGTCGCAACGCTGCAGCCCGGCGTGCGCGGCGTCGCCCTCGACCCGCGCCTGCCCGAGCCGACGATCACCGACGCGACCCCGACCCATCTCCCCCGCACCGCCCACCGCGACGCCACCGTCACCGCGGTGCTACCGCCCGACCCTGCCACCGTCGACCTGGCCGAGGCGCCACGCATCATCGGCGGCGGCGCCGGGCTCGACAACGCGACCCGCATGGACCAACTCGCCCGGATCGGCGCGGCCATCGGCGCCAGTGTAGGCGCGACGCGGGTGATCACCGACCGGGGTTGGGTGCCGCACCAACGTCAGATCGGCACCACCGGCGTGGTCGTCGACCCCGATCTCTACATCGCGTTCGGGGTCAGCGGTGCCGTGCAGCACACCAGCGGGCTCGGCAACCCCGACCACATCATCAGCGTGAACACCGACGGCCACTGCCCGATGATGCAGCTCGCCGATCTGGCCATCGTGGCCGACGCCAACGCCACGCTCGACCACCTCGCCGCGCTGCTGGGGGCAGCCCAGACGACCCAGACGACAACGACGACAACGACAGCAACAGCATGAGCGCCACCGATGTCGACGTGGTGGTGGTGGGCGCCGGCCCCGCGGGAGCCTGCGCGGCGATCGTCGCCGCCCGCGCCGGCCTGGAGGTCGTGCTGCTCGAACGCGGCCCGTTCGCCGGCAGCAAGAACATGTACGGCGGCGTCGTGTACCCGCGCATCCTCGACGGCCTGATCCCCAACTGGTGGGACGAAGCGCCGATCCAACGCTGGGTCACCCGCCGGAGCACGATGCTGCTCACCGACACACAGGCCCTCACCGTCGACTTCCGCAGCGAAGCATGGGGCGAGCCTCCCTACAACGGTGCCACCGCGTTCCGGCCCGACTGGGATCACTGGCTGGCGGGCCACGCCGAAGCAGCCGGTGCGCAGTTGCTCACCGACACGACGGTGATCGGCCTCATCCGCGACCGGCGCGGTGCCGTCGTCGGCGTGCGCACCGACCGTCCCGACGGCGATCTGCGGGCCCGCGTCGTGATCGCGTGCGACGGTGTGAACAGCTTCCTCGCCAAGGAAGCCGGCCTCTACGAGCACCCCGACGCCAAGCACTACACGCTCGGCGTGAAAGAGACGCTGGCCCTGCCGAAAGAGGTGATCGACGAACGGTTCGCCGTGCGCGACCGGCACGGCGTGGACATCGAGATCCTCGGCGGCACGGGACGGGTGAACGGTGGCGGCTTCCTGTACACCGGCCTCGACACGATCGCCGTCGGCGCTGTGCTCAAGTTGCCGAAACTGGCCGCGCAGCAGCAGCGACCCGAGCAGATCATCGCCGGCCTGAAGAGTCACCCGGCGATCGCGCCGCTCGTGCAGGGCGCGGAGCTGAAGGAGTACAGCGCCCACCTGATCCCCGAGGCCGGGCTGACGATGATGCCCAAGATGACCATGCTCGGGATGTTGGTCGCCGGCGACGCCGCCGCGCTCTGCCTCGCCGCGGGCATCTGGCTGGAGGGAGTGAACTTCGCGATGGCGAGCGGCATGTACGCCGGTGAGGCCGTCGTGGAAGCGATCCGCGCCAACGACGTCGGCGCGTCCGGGCTCGCCGGCTACCAGCGCCGCCTCAGCGACACGTTCGTGCTGCGCGACCACCGCAAGTTGCGCCGAGCCCCGGAGCTGGTGCTCAGCGATCGGGTGCAACACCTCTATCCGGGCATGATGGCCAACGTCGCGGAACGCATGTTCCGCGTCGACAACCCCACGCCGAAACCGGGGCTGCGGCGGATCCTTGCCGAGGAACGCAAGCGTGCCGGCGTGCGTCGACGCGATCTGCTGCGCGACGGATGGACAGGGTTCAGGAGCTTCGGATGAGCGAGCCGATCATCTCCTTCCAGGAGCGGATGGACACCGCCGAGTTCCGCGTGCACCCCAGCGCGCACATCGTGGTCGACGGCAAGGTCTGTGCGGACTGCAGCACGCGTGAGTGCGTGGTGGCCTGCCCGGCCAACCTGTTCATCCCCACCAGCGACGGCGGCCTCGTGTTCAACTACGAGCAGTGCTTCGAGTGCGGCACCTGCTACATGGTGTGCAACCGCGAGGGCGCGATCAGTTGGCACTACCCCGAAGGCGGCCACGGCGTCGTCTTCCGACGTACGTGAGCCCCCGATGAGCATCATCGCCTGCCTGAAGTGGACCAGCCACCCTGGCGACCCGCACGACGAACGCTTCTCCGGTCTGTCCGCCGCCGACGAGTCGGCGCTGGAGTTCGCGCTCCGCCAGGCGGCGATGCTGGGCACCGGTGTCACCGCCATCACCGTCGGACCATCCGGTGCGGACAAGGTGCTGCGCGACGCGATCGCGTGCGGGGCCACGCGCGCCATCCGCATCGAAGCACCAACCACGGCAGCGGGCACCGACGTCGCGACTGCGATCGCGGACCACATCGTCGATGTCGAGTGGGTGTGGTGCGGCGACTACTCGCTCGACCGCGGCGCGGGCAGCGTGCCCGCCTTCATCGCGGCCCACCTCGGTGCCGAGCAAGCGCTCGGTGTGATCGCCGTTTCGATCGGCGATCGAGTAGTCCACGCGACGCGGCGCCTCGACGGTGGTCGCCGAGAGGTCCTCGAGGTGCACTCGCCGGGCGTCGTGTCGGTCGAGGGCGCGACCGCACCGCTGCGACGCGCTGGTCTCGCGGCACTCCGCCGAGCTACGGCCGCGCCGATCGACGTCGTTCCGGCGACGACGCCAATCCACCGCGCCGAGTTCATGGTGCGTCCGTACCGACCGCGGGCTCGCCAGCTGGCAGCGCCGTCGGGGGCCACACCGCTCGATCGACTGCGTCAACTCACCGACGCGGCCACCGCCTCGGCCGCCCGGGGCGAGACGGTTCACCTCGCACCGCCCGACGCAGCCGCCCGCATCGTGCAGGCGCTACAGGGCTGGGGCTACCTCACCCACGAATGACAGCCGTGCTTGGGCCCCTCGATCACCGCCCAGACAAGCACGCTGATCCCGCCGATGGACAGCACCGTTGCCAGCGGGTCGAGGCGCTTCACCTCGGAGTCGCGCGACGTCGGCACGAGCCAGCCGACGAGCACGATCGCCACGATGACGACGGGCACGTTCACCAGGAACACCGACCCCCACCAGAAGTGGCGCAGGAGCAGACCACCCGATACCGGGCCGAGCGCCACAGCAAGACCACTCGTCGCCGCCCAGACCGAGATCGCGATCGCCCGCTGGCGCGCCACGGTGAACACGTTGACGAGCAACGCGAGCGTGGCGGGGAAGATGAGCGCACCGCCGACGCCCAACGCGGCCCGCCATGCGATCAGGTGTGCGGCCGATCCGGCGAACGCGGCGATGGCCGAGGTCGCGGCGAACAGCACCAACCCGATCTGCAGGAGGGCCTTGCGCCCGTATCGATCACCGATGCTTCCCGCCGCCATCAGCAGGCCGGCGAAGACGAGCACGTAGGCGTCGACGATCCACTGCAGCTGGCTGGTCGTCGCGCCGAGCTCGCGCACGAACGTGGGGAGCGCGACGTTCACGATTGTGCCGTCGACGACGATGATGATGAACACGCTCGTGCACAGCACGGCAAGGATCAACCACGGCGAGCGGGCGCGGGGAATGCGGTCCTAGTGCATCGAAGGTCCTTTCGGGTGAGTGGGTATCATGATGTTATAGAACATTGTTATCACCTTGTTGGCCCCCTGCCACCAGGGCTGATCATGACGTTCGATACACCGAGAGGACTAGGTTGGGACCCGTGGCCAACGTGCAGCTGACGGCGCTCGACGACGTGGGTACCACGCTGCTCGAGGCGGCGGGCAGGCTGCTCGCCGAGGAAGGGCCCGGCGCGCTCACCGTGCGCCGCATCGCGGGCGACGCCGGGATGAGCACGATGAACGTGTACTCGCGCTTCGGCAGCAAGCACGGCGTCGTCGAGCAGCTCCTCCTCCACGGCTTCCGGCTGCTCGCTGCCGCCATGGCCGACGTGCCCCACACCGACGACGCCCTCGCCGACCTCCGCACGGCGGGCAGCGCCTATCGACGGTTCGCGCTCGAGCACCCGACGCTGTACTCGGTGATGTTCGACCGGGCGGTGCCCGACTACCAGCCGACCGATTCGGCGTTGGCCACCGGCATGGCGACGCTTCAGCAACTCGCCGAGGTGCTGGAGCGGGCGATGGATGCCGGTGCGTTGCGCCGCCTCGACCCCTTGCACGCCGCGGCGATCGTGTGGGCCACCTGCCACGGCGTGATCAGCCTGGAGTTGAAGCAGGCGGGAATGCCCATCCAGTGGGACGCGGTCTACGCCGACGCGTGCGAGAACGTGGTGAGGGGTCTCGCCACGTGACGCGCCACCTCGGCCGCACGACCTGGACGGACCACTGGAAGCCGGTGCGCCGAGCGCTGCTCGCGGTGCCCATCGGCTCGTGCGAGCAGCACGGCCCGCACCTGCCGCTGGACACCGACAGCAGGATCGCAATGGCACTCGCCGAGAGCCTCGCCGAGAAGTACGACGAGGGCGACGTGCTGGTCACGCCGCCGCTCACCATCAGCGCCAGCGGCGAGCACGCCGCGTTCCCGGGCACGCTCTCGCTCGGCACGGAGGTGTTCGAACATGTCGTCGTCGAACTGGTGCGCAGCGCGGACTGGAGCGCTGGCGTCGTGCTGATCAACGGCCACGGCGGGAACCGACTGCCGGTCGAACGGGCGGTGCGGCGGTTGGAGAGCGAGGGCCGCAAGGTGTTGGCGTGGTGGCCGAGCGTGTCCGGTGGCGACGCCCACGCCGGCGAGACCGAGACCTCGATGATGTTGGCGATCGCGCCGCAGCTCGTCCACATGGACCGCGCCGAGGTCGGCGTGACCGCGCCGCTCGCCGACATCCTCGACGAGCTCCATGAGGGTGGGGTCGGCTCGGTCAGCCGCAACGGCGTGCTCGGCGACCCGTTGCGCGCCACGGAGTCCCACGGTCGCAACATCCTCACTCGGCTCGCGATCGATCTCGTCGCCGCGGTCGACGAGTGGTGGGTGTGACTCGGTACCGGCGCGACCCGTCGTGGCGTCAGCCGGGCGACGGCAAGGTGGTGATCGCCGGTTCGCCGCTGCGGCTGTTCCGGCTGTCCACCGGCGGCGCGCAGGTGCTGGACATGGCGACCACGGGCGAGCAGCCGGCGGCGGCTGCCGTCGATCGTCTGCTCGATCGGTTCGTGGAGGCCGGCGCGCTCCACCCGCTGCACGACGCAGGGCCGTTCACCGCGAGCGACGTCACCGTCGTGATCCCGGTGAAGGGGCGCGTCCCCTCGCTCTCACCCTGGCCGGCGACGATCGTCGTCGACGACGGCAACGAGCCCGCGCTGGACGTACCCGACGGTGTCACGACGGTTCGGCTCGCCGCCAACCTCGGACCGGCGGCGGCACGCAACGCCGGGCTCGAGCACGTGGCGACACCACTGGTCGCGTTCGTCGATGCCGACGTGGAGCTCGGCCGCGAGTGGCTCGAACCCTTGCTGCGACACTTCGCCGACCCACTGGTCGCACTCGTCGCACCGCGGGTCGCCGGGGCCGACGTGCCCGGCCCGGTCGCCGCGTTCGAACGGCGCCACAGCCCGCTGGACCTCGGCCCGGATCCCGCGCGGATCGCGGCGGGCACACGTGTCGCCTACGTCCCCGCGGCCGCGCTGGTGTGCCGCACCGACGTCGTCCGCTCGCTCGGCGGATTCGACACGGCCCTGCGCGTCGGCGAGGACGTGGACCTCGTGTGGCGGCTGAACGAGCACGGCCATCGATGCCGGTACGAACCTTCGTCGGTCGTGCACCATCGCCCGCGCGACACGTGGGTCGCCATGCTTCGCCAACGCGCCGGCTACGGGCGTTCGGCCGCACCGCTCTCGCGCCGCCACCCGGGCGCGCTCGCCCCGGCTCGGATGAGTGGTTGGAGTGCCGCAGTGTGGGCGCTGCTCGCGATCCGCCGGCCGGCGCTGGCGCTCGCCGTGGGAGGCGGCACCGTGATCGCGCTCGGGCGCAAGCTCCGCGACCTGCCCGCGCAGGAATCAGCCCGCCTCGTCGTTCTAGGTCATCTCGCGGCCGGGCGTCAGCTGGCGAAGGGGCTGACGAGGGTGTGGTGGCCGATCGCAGGGGTCGCCGCGATCGCCGTGCCCCGGGCGCGTCTGCCGATCGCTGCCGCCGTCATCGGGCCAGCGGTCGCGGATGCGGTGTGCCGGCGTTCGACCACGCCGTTGCGCGACGCACCCGCGCTGCTTGCGGACGAACTGGCCTACGGCGCCGGTGTGTGGCGAGGTGTGTTCGAGGAGCGGACGCTGGCGCCGTTGGCGCCGTCGTTCACGAGGCGGCCGACGCGAGGCGACGACTGATGTCGTTGCACTCGGCGCAGACCGTGTCGGGGATGAAGCCCCAGCCCATCAGCAGCGCGAACACGACGCAGCCGAGGCAGTACGCGAACACCGATTCCAGCGTGGCCGCGACCACGACGAAGGCGATGAGGCCGACGGCGACGCCGTGTGAGCCGGCGAGCGCAGCGATCAGTGCACCGCCGCTGAACACCAGCCCGACGCCTTGCGCGAACCGCTTCGGCGGGCCGGGCACGAACCGGTGCTCGACGCTCGTCAACCGTGGCGTGAGCACGCGGGTGACGAACTGGCCGAGCGGGCTGAACCGAGGCCCGGAGAGCACGCGGGCGAGGAACCCGAACGCGAGCGGCGCGAGCACCCACGTCTGCCCGGTGACGAGGTAGGCGATGGCTTGCAGCAGCACACCGCCGGCCACCAGCCGCGCAGATGTCTCGTTGACCGGATTGGGGAAGCCGAACCACCGTGAGCGCATGCCGGCATCGTAGACCCCTAATTCCGATCAGACAACTCGGGATTCGCCGAGGTGGGTCCGGGACGGCCGACTACTGCGCCTTACGACTACTACGCCTTACGACTACTACGGTGTGCGCCCATGACCGTGCGCCTCACCGTCCAGCGTCAGCCCTGGCTGGCGCATGTGCACGCCACAGCCGCCGCGTACGGCGACGGACTGGTGCCGGTGGTGAAGGGCAACGGCTACGGCGTCGGCCGTCCCACACTGCACGAGGTGATCGCCTCGTTGCCGGCTGCCGACGCGACCCGTTCGATCGTGGCGATCGGCAGCGTGCACGAACTGCACGACGTGCCGCCGTCGGTGCTTCCGGTGGTCCTCACGCCCACGCTCGCGGCCCCCCTCGACACGTCGCCGATCCTCACCGTCGGCTCCCTCGAACACGTCGCCGCACTGCGCGGCTGGTCCGGACGCGTGATGGTGAAGCTCGCCAGCAGCATGCGCCGCTTCGGTGTCGCACCCGCCGACCTACCGGCCCTGCTGCACGCCGTCGACGCAGCCGGGCTGGCGGTCGCCGGGTACGCGCTCCACCTCCCGCTCGCCGGCACCGACGCGAAACGGGTGAAGGAGATTCGGGCGTGGGCACCGCACCTCACGACACGGGCCCCGCTGTGGGTCAGCCATCTCGCGCCCGCCAGGTTCCGCGCCGTGCGCGACGAACACCCCGCGCTCGACGTGCACATCCGCGTGGGCACCGCGCTCTGGCACGGCGTGCCGCGCTGCGAGTTCCTCCGCCTCACCGCCGATGTGCTGCACACCCAACGAGTCCACGCGGGCGACGTCGCCGGCTACCACGCGTCGGTCGTGCCGTTCGACGGCACGCTCGTCGCGGTCGGCGCCGGAACCTGCAGCGGGGTGGCCCCACTGGACGGCAACGACCCACAGCGGCAGAGCCCGTTCCACTTCGCCCGCACTCGTTTGGAGATGCTCGAGCGACCGCACATGCACACCACGATGCTCGTCGTCCCCGACGGTCATCCATGTCCGGCGCTCGGCGATCGAGTCGATGTGCAGCGACCCTTGATCAGCACCACCGTCGACGAGGTCGAGTGGCAGTGACGGCCTGCGGTCACACGTCGATCCCGACCGACCAACGCATCATCGACCTCGATGTGGTTCGCGGGGTCGCGCTCGTCGGGGTGTGCGTGATGAACTACCACGGCTACCTGGTGCTGCGCGGCGCCAACCCGGGTCACGGGTTCCTGGCCCGTTTGTTCTCCCCGTGGGACGGACCGCTGGCGACGCGATTCGCCGCCGCGTTCGTCGTCGTCGCCGGGATGGGCGTGTCGTTGCTGACCCGGCGGAGCACCGCCGCCGGCGATTCCGTCGCGATCAGCCGCGACCGGTGGGTGCTGATCAGGCGTGGCGTCCTGCTCTTCTCGTTCGGGTTCTTCCTCGATTGGGTGTGGCCGGGCACCATCCTGTTCTTCTACGGCGCCTACTTCCTGGTCGGCGCCGCGGTGTTCACGTTGCGCACCCGGTGGCTGGTCGCGCTCGGGGTCGCCGCGGCCGGGTCGGCCGCCGCGATCCAGTGGTGGGTCGTCGACCGGCGGGCCCACGGCCACCCCACCGACTGGCTCACCAGTGGCAACGCCTCGACGCGTCGGTCGCCTCGCGAGCTCGTGCTCGACACGTTCGTGCGCGGCACGCATCCGCTGCTCCCCTGGTTGCTGTTCCTGTGCGCCGGCATGGTGATCGGTCGGTCATTGCCGTTCGATCGCCGTTGGCGGATCCGGCTCGCCGGCATCGGAGCGTCGCTCCTCGCGGTCGGCTACGGGTTGCACCACGTCGCGGGCTGGCATCCGATCCTGCGCTCGACTCATCCGTTCGATCGTGGCATCTTCTACTCGCTGGCCGCACTCGGCGCCGCGTTGGGGGCCATCAGCCTCGTCGGCTGGATCGCCGCGCAGACTGCCACGACTGCGATCACCCAGATGCTCGCCGTCACAGGGCGCACCACGCTGACCCTGTACGTGTTGCACGCGCTCGTCTTCGATCTGTTCGTCGACCGGCTGAAGTGGGTCCACCCCGGCGGGCTCGCCACGTCGCTGGTGTTCGCCGCTGCGTTCTGGTCGCTGGCGTTCGCCTTCGCCAACGTGTGGCACCTCTGGAAGCCGGTGGGCCCGTTGGAGCGGGTCTACCGCCAGTTCAGCTGACGTTCAGGTCGACGTTCAGGTCGACGTTCAGCTCGACGTCCATCAGGCGCGTCGGCGGGCACGCCGGATGCCTCGGATGGCGACCGCGCCGGCACCGACGAGTGGACCGCGGTCGCCGAGCCGCACCGGCCCGATGCGCGCCCCGCGGGAGAACGCGAGCTTGGCGTGCTCGTCGAGCGCCTCCTGTGCGGAGTTGAAGAACGTCGCGCCGAAGCCGAGCGCCACGGAGCCGCCCACCACGACGAGATCCAGATCGAGCAGGTTGCACACCGACGCGGCGGCGACGCCCACGAGTCGGCCCGTGCGCTGCATGATCTCGTAGGTGGGCGAGGTGGGTGAGCGGCCGGTGATCGCTTCGATCGCCGTGCCCGATGCCTCTGCCTCCAGGCAGCCGCGCGACCCGCAGCCGCAACGCCGACCGTTCGGCTCGACGACGACGTGCCCGACATGACCGGCGTTGCCGCCCGCACCGTCGAGCAGTTGCCCGTTGAGGACGATGCCGCCGCCGACCCCGGTGGACACGACCATCGCCATGAAGCTCTCGCGACCCTGTGCCGCGCCCAGCCAACCCTCTGCGAGCGCCAACGCCTTCGCATCCAGGTCGCCGAACACGGACAGACCGGTGGCCGATGCAAGGCGTTCGCGCAGCGGGTAGCCGCGCCAGCTGTGGATGTTCAACGGCGACACGGTCTCCACGTTCGGCGTGATCGGCCCGGCACAGCCGACGCCGATCGCGATCGGTCGCAGCCGATGGTGGTCGCGGGCGCGGTCGGTCTGGGATTCGATCAGGGTCCGTAGCTGCGCGAACAGCACTTCCCCCTGCGCGTCGTGTTCGACGAGGAACTGGTCGCGGTCGATGAGGTTGCCCTGCATGTTGACGAGCCCGACCGCCATCTTCGTGGCACCGATGTCGATGGCAATCACCACGTCGCCCGCGGGGCCGAGCGGCGGCACGCGAGGCAACGGCCCCACGGCGGCTGAGGTCACGTCAGCTCACCCGCCGACCGTGCTCGACGAGGTTGATCTCGTACAGCACGAGATCGAGCGCGTCGGCGCTGACCATGGCCGAGAACCGCTGCGGATGCTCCGCGTTGATGCACGAGGCCAACGGCGTGAGCAGCGTCCAGGGCGTGGGGTGACAGAACTGCACGACGCTGTAGCGTTCGCCCTCGAAGCCCGGCGCGGCCACCACACGGTGGATGCCGGTGGGGATCACACCGTTGGTCATCCGCTCCAGCATCATGCCGGTGTTGATGATCACCAGGCCTGCGGGGGCGACGGCGTCGACCCACTGGCCGTCGACCAGGACCTGCAGACCCCGTGCCGTCGCGCGCGGCAGCGCGGTGATGAGGTTGATGTCGCCGTGGGAACCCGCCCACACGTGGTCGCCGCCGGGGGCCTGGGCCATCGGTGGGTAGCGGATCGCCCTCGTGAGCGTCGCCCCGTTCGTGGTCATGTCGTCGAAGAACGACTGGTGGCAGCCGAGCCCCTCGGCGATGATCCGCAGGAAGCGGCGCTGCAGGTCGTCGATCATGCGGTGGAACGTCTGCAGGGCCTCGGTGATGCCGGCGACGGCCGCTTCCGGGAGCACCTGCGGTCCGTAGCGATGGGGATAGCGGTCGCGTAGGGGGTGGCCCACGGGGAGTGAGATGCCCCAGTTGAGCATCTCCTTCCAGTCGGGCACGTCGCTGCTCGCCGCCGTCTCGACGAGCAGACCCGTGTAACCGGTCTGGCCGTGGGTCTCCGGGGCCACGAACCGCTGCTTGGTGTCCATGGGCAGCTCGAAGAACTCTTTGAGCATTCCGTACGTAGTGTCCAGCATGTCCTCGGAGAGATCGTGACGGGTGTACACGAACCCGGTCGCCAGGCTGCGTCGCACGCCATCCACCACGGCGCGACGCTGCTCGGCGGAGCCGCGCTCGAACGCCAGGAGGTCCACTTCCAGGATCTCGCTCATCGCACCACCGTAGCGTCCGTGGTCGTGGTTGGGCATGGCCTTCAGGCCCACGGCTTCGGTCGTACTTCGGCAGCGTCGCCTCCCACGAAATCCAAGGGACATCCAAGGAATGGGCCGGATTTGTTCATTAATCTGTCGCTTGAGCCAAACATCGGGCATCGTGCCGTCGTGTCCCCTGCGTGGAGTTCCTGGTTGCCATCGTGAGCGAGGTCGGTTCGCTCGACGACATCAGCGTTGTCGACGACCTCGAAACGATGTTTCGCGCCCACTATGGGCGGTTGGTGCGGGCGCTGACGCTCGTCGCCGGGAGCCAAGAAGCCGCCGCCGACGCGGTCCAGGAGGCCTTCGTCAAGGCGCACCTGCACTGGCGCCGTGTGCAGCGCTACGACGACCCCGTCGGCTGGATCCGGCGGGTCGCGATCAACAAGCTGCGCGACGAGAACCGTCGTCAGGGCCGCAAGAACCGCGCCGTCGAGCGACTCCAGGTCGAGGTCCGCTCAGATGGCATCGAGTGGAGCGACGGCACCGACGCCGGTGCGCTGCTCGCCGAGCTCCCACGCCAGCAGCGCCTGGCGATGGCGTTGTTCTACGTCGAAGGGCTCAGCGTCGCCGAAGTGGCCGCCTCGCTCAAGCTCAGCGACGGCGCTGTCCGCTTCCATCTTCACCAGGGCCGCACCCGCCTGCGCGGCCTGCTCGTGGATCACCGAGAGACCCAGCCATGAGCGAGTTCGACGATCCGGAGCTCGAGCGCATGCTCGGCCGCGCCAGCGGCGCCTACCCCGATGCCAACGTGGCCTTCGAAGTGGTGCGCGGTCGGGTGCGCCAGGTCAAGCGGCGCCGGGCCATCGTGGCCAGCACCGCCGCATGCGCGCTGCTGTTCGGTGCGGTCGCACTTGCCGTTCGTGGCGGCACCGCCGACACATCGCTCCAGCCGGGCCACACCGGCCGCGATCAGCACGACACCGTGACCACGGCTCGCTCGGTCGACGACACGGCCACCTCCGAGACCGAAGCCCCCGACACCGCGATGGTCGAGAACACCACGATGATCGGTTCCTCCGACAGTGGCATCGTTCCGGGAGCGAACGGGTCGTCGGGCCAGTCGGGCTCCAATTCGGGCAAGGGCTCGGTCAACAGTGGCAAGTCCCACCCGACCACCACGGTCGCCGCTCCGACCCCGCCGGCCCCCAAC
>JAYVMH010000280.1:0-13085 GCA_043759015.1 Actinomycetota bacterium | reverse complement strand
TCGGCAGCGCCAACCTCGACCTCGTCGCGACGGTCGATCGCCTGCCTGGAGGCGGCGAGACCGTGCCCGGCTCCAGCTATCACGAATATCCCGGCGGCAAGGGTTTGAACCAGGCCGTCGCGGCCGCGCGTGCCGGTGCAAGCTGCGCCTTCGTCGGCGCCGTCGGGCGCGACGCTGCCGGCGAGGCCCTCATGGCCGTGATGAAGGACGATGGCATCCACACCGGCCACGTCGCGCTCGTCGACGAGCCGTCCGGCCGGGCACTCATCTTCGTATCCGCATCGGGCGAGAACTCGATCGTGGTGGTCGCCGGTGCGAACGACACGGTCACCGCCTCGCGTCTGCCGGCCGCCAAGGTGGTGCTGGCGCAGCTGGAGGTGCCGGTCGCGACGATCGAGCAGGCGTTCGCGGCGACCCGCCGCGAGGGTGGCTTCACGGTGTTGAACCCTGCACCCGTGAAGCCGTTGCCCGACTCGTTGTTCGCTCTCTGCGATCTGGTCACGCCGAACGAACACGAGGTGGAACTGCTCGGCGGTGTCGATCGTCTCCGATCGCTCGGCGCGAAGGCGGTGGTCGTCACCCGTGGCGCGAACGGTGCCGATCTCTACACCGACGACGGTGTCACCCACGTCGACGCGTTCTCGGTGACGCCTATCGACACGACCGGCGCCGGCGACTGCTTCTCGGGTGTGCTCTGCGCCCGACTTGCCGAGGGCGACGACCTTCCCACGGCGATGGGCTACGCCGCCGCCGCGGCTGCACTCTCGACCACGATCGCCGGAGCGGTTCCATCGCTCCCCCACCTCGACGCGATCAACCGACTGATGAGCCGCCCGCCCACATCAGCGTGAGGGCAACCCAGTCGTCCAGGAAGTCGGTCGTTACCACCTCAAGCGGCGCCATGGCGTCGAGAACGTGCTGATGAGCCCCGGCGAGGATGCCGCTGATGATCAACGTGCCGCCGGGCGCGAGCACCCTTCGCAGGTTCGGTGCGAGCGCCACCAGGGTGGGCGCGAGGATGTTGGCGAGGACGAGGTCGAACTCACCCTCCACATCCTCCAACGGGGTGGTGCTGACTTCGACCCGCACCCGGTTCGCTGACGCGTTGGCGTGCGTGACGGGGACCGCCGCCGGGGCGATGTCGATCCCAACGGCCCGTGCCGCGCCGAACACCATCGCCCCCACCGCGAGCACGCCGGAGCCGCAGCCGACGTCAAGCACGCGTGTGCTCGACCTGACCCATCGACGAGCGGCGAGCAGGGTGAGCTGAGTGGTCGGGTGGTCGCCCATGCCGAACATCGCGCCGGGTTCGATGACCAGAACCGTCGCGTCCGGTGCGTCGAGCGGCACCCACGCCGGCCGCACGACCAGGTCGGGCTCGAACCACATCGGCGCCGCGAACTGGCGCCAGGTCTCGGCGACCGTTGCATCGACCTCCACGAATCGCCACGGCCACGTCAGGTCCACGTCGGCGGCCTCGCCGACCGACGTCCAGAGCTCGATCACCTCTCCCACACGTCGCTCCTCGACAGCGACCACGCCCAGGGCCCACAACGCGTCGCTCGCCAGTTCGACGTCGAGGGGCTGGACCGTGACGACGAGTTGGCGCACGTCAACCGATCCGACGGAGGTCGCGCGGGTAGGACGTCGCTCGTTTCACGTATGCCTCGACGCCCTCGGAGATCGCCGTGGCACTTGCCCGGCCTTCCTTGATCGTCGCCGGCGAGCCCACGGCCAGCGCACCGGCGGGCACCACCGTGTCGTTGAGCACGACCGCGTTGGCGCCGACGATCGCGCCGGTGTGGACCTGCACCCGATGCAACACGATGCTCCCGCTGCCGATCAGGCAGCCATCGTGGATCGTGCAACCCTCGAGATGGGCGAGGTGGCCGACGACGCAGTCGTTCCCGACCAAGGTGGGCGACTCAGGGGTGGTGTGCAGCACGCAGTTGTCCTGCACGCTGGTGCGCTCGCCGATGACGATGTGGCCTTCATCGCCACGGAGCACCGCACCGGGCCACACGCTCGCGAACGCGCCGATGCGAACATCGCCGATGACGACCGCGTCGGGGTGCACGAACGCGTCGGGGTGGATCGTCGGTTCCAGGAGGCCGAGGGCGTAGATGGGCACGCGACGAGGGTATCCAGCAGCTATGCAGTAGAGCGAAGCGTCCTCCACCCGATACCGTGGTTGCCCTATGTCCCGAAGGATCGAAATCGAGCTCACCAGTGCGCGCCCCGATGGCACGTGGACGTGGCGGGCCGCTGGTGCTCAGAAACCCAAGGGCGTGCTCGACGGCGCGCTGCTTCCTGCCGGAGCGACGGCGGGAATGGTGCTGCGCGCCGACGCGGATGTCGAGCTCGAGGGAACGACGATCCTGTCCGTGTCGTCCGGCAAGGAGAAGTCGGCGAAGTCCGGCCTCCTCGAACTGATCGTCAGCGACAAGCCGTTCGAAGCAGTCACCCAGCAGCTCGCCCGCAAGGAACGCAGCGACCGCGGCGACAGAGGGGACCGTCGTGATCGCAGCGACCGCCCTCGCGGCCCGCGCCCCGATCGCGGCGACCGACCGTCGGGCGACCGACCGGGTGGACCCCGAACCGACCGGCCCGCCGGTGGCCCCCGTGGCGATCGCCCCGACCGTGGGCCGCGGCCCGACCGCGAACCGCGCAAGCCTCGCTTCACCGCGCCGCCCGAGCTGCCGCTACGCCCCAAGGCCAAGCGCCTCAAGCCGCACCGCACCCACCGCAACGCCGTGCTCGCCGACCTGCCCGAGGCACAGAAGGCCGTCGCCGAGCGTGCGCTCCAGGGCGGCATTCCGGCGGTACGCCAGGCCGTGAACGAACAGAACCAGCGACTCCGCGCCGAAGGCAAGGAAGAGATTCCCGCCGCAGGTTTGTTGGCCATCGCAGAGCAGCTGCTGCCGAAGCTTCGCGTCGCCGAGTGGCTCGACAGGGCCGACGCCGCGCTCGCCGACCTCGACGAGTTGGATCTGCGCGACCTCCGCAGCGTCGTCGCTTCCGGCGAGGATCCGATGGTGGCCCGCGACGAGACCACCCGCGAGATTGCCGCCAAGCTGAAGGAAGCGCTCGTCACCAAGCAGGAGAAGGAGCTGAACCTGTGGTTCGGCGACATCGACGCAGCCATCGGCGTGGGCCGGGTCGTGCGGGCGCTCAAGCTCTCGTCGCAGCCCCCCAAGGCGGGCGTGCGCTTCCCCACTGAGCTCGCCGGCAAGCTCACCTCCGCAGCCACCGCCAACCTCACGGCCGACGCGCTCCCCGACCGTTGGGCCGCCGTGCTCGAAGCGGTCGCGTTCAGCCCCGTGCGGGCGCACGTGACGCCGGCGGAGAAGCCGGCGCAGACCAACGACGAGTTGCTGGCGACCGTCAAGCGACTCGCCTCGCTGTTGCCCCAGATCGCCACGCTGTTCGGCATCGAGGTCGACGCGAAGGCGCCACAGGCCAAGCCGTTGCGGCCCACACCGCCGGCGAAGAAGGCACCGCCCCGCCCGCCCAAGCCCCCGACCGCGAAGCCCCAACCAGCACCGGTGCGGGCGCCGGCAGCAACCGTCGCCGTATCCACGGTTGAAGAGGCAGTCGTCGAGCCCGAAACAGTCGTCGAGCCCGAAACAGTCGTCGAGCCCGAAACAGTCGTCGAGCCCGAAACAGTCGTCGAGCCCGAAACAGTCGTCGAGCCCGAAACAGTCGCAGCCGACACCGCCGAGTAGCGGACGGTTCGGCGCCGAGCGCAACGCACCGCTACCGTCGGGCCCATGTCCGACATCGTGCAGTACGAGACCCGCGGCCGCGTTGCGGTCATCACGCTGAATCGCCCCGAGGCCCGCAATGCCATCAACGGCGACGTCGCCAACGGCTTGGAGGCGGCGATCGACCAGATGGAGGACGACACCAACGTGTGGGTCGGCATCATCACGGCCAACACCGAGGGTCAGGACAGGCCGGTCTTCTGCGCCGGCGCCGACTTGAAGGCGATCAACTCCGGTCAGGGCGGCGCACTCGGCACCAAGCGGGGTGGCTTCGCCGGATTCGTGTATCGCCAGCGGAACAAGCCCGTCATCGTCGCGGTCGACGGCCTCGCCACCGCCGGCGGTTGCGAGATCGTGCTCGCCGCCGATCTGGTGGTCGCCACCACCCGCTCCTCGTTCGGGCTAGCGGAAGTGAAGCGCAACCTCATCGCGGGTGCCGGTGGGCTGTTCCGCCTGCCGCGCGCCATCGGCCAGGCAGCTGCGATGGAGGCGATCCTCACCGGTGAGCCGATCCCCGCCGAGCGCGCCTACCACCTCGGCCTCGTGAGCCGCCTCGTCGAGCCGGGCGCGGCGCTCGCCGAAGCGTTGGCACTCGCCGCCAAGATCACCGAAGCGGCACCCATGGCGGTGTGGGAGAGCCGCAAGGTCGTCTTGGCGGCCGCGTTCGAGGACGACGCAACGCTGATCGACATGACCAACGCGGCGATGGCCACCGTGATGGCGTCCGAGGACATCAAGGAAGGCCTGACGGCATTCATCGAGAAGCGTCCGCCGAACTGGCAGGGTCGCTGACCCGTCGGGGGGATCGCGCTACAGCGGCTTGGAGACGATGATCTTGCGGGCGGTGATGCCTGCACGCTCGTAGAGGTTCTTCGTCTCCCGATCGCCCGGCAGCGCAGTGCCCTCGAACACCGAGCAGTTCGCGGCCCGTGCCGCGTCCATCGCTGCGGCGAGCATTCCGTCTCCGAAGCCCAACTCGCGCGCACCGGGATCCACGAACACCTGGCGCACCTCGGCGGTCCGGTCGCGGATCACCAGTTGCAGGTAGCCGACCACGACGTCGTCGATCGTGCTGACCCACACGTGCGGGACGCCAGACCAGTTGCGCACGGCCGGCACCTCGGCCAGCAAAGCGGCCCCACCGCGTTGGTCCGCGAGGGCCGTTCGGGCCTCGGCCTCCAACTCCGCCACCTCGGGCCAATCTGCGTGCTCGAGGGGGCGGATGTGAGTGTGCATTCGGTCAGTTGAACAGTGGGCACTCGTCGTCGCCGATGGGGCACCCGGGGGCACCCTGGCGAACCAGCAGGAAGCAGTTGGGGCACAGGCGTTCGTCGGCCCGCTTGGGCTGCAGGCGGTCGGGAGCGTCGCCTTTCTCCTCGGGTTCCTCCTCCTCGTTCTCGTCCTCGTCCTGCTCGGCGACGAGACGATCCTTGAGGATGGTGTCCAGGTCGGCCTCGACGTCGTCGGGCGCGACCATGTCTTCGTCTTCGTCCTCGTCCTCGGCGACGACCGCGACCGACCGACGCACCGGACCGCTGGTGTCGTCCTCTTCCTCCTCTTCCTCGTCGACCGCAACGAAGTCGTCGTCCGCGACGAGCAGGTCGTCGTCCTCGCCGATGACGTCGATTTCGTCGTCGAGCTCGTCCTCGTCGAGCTCGACAGGGTCGATCTCTTCCTCTTCGGTCTCCTCGAAGTCGGCCACTGGTTCTATCGTGATGTCGTCGTCGTCGTTAGCTGCCATCGTCGTTCCTCGTTCAACCTTGAGGCCCGGGATGATAGGGGGACGCGACTCGCCGACCGCGAATCGGGGATGTGACAACCGTCACTCTGCGAACGGGATTCAGGTCTGGCTGCGGCGAGCCTCGGCCCGGCGCTCGGATTCCAGGCGTTCGAGCTCGGGGGCTTCGGTCGTCAGGTGGTTCATCGCCGCCGCGACGGTGTGGTGTCCCGCCTGCTCGTCGATGAGCCGGTGCATCTCCAGCACGATCCGCCGGTACGCCGGGTGGCCCTGGGGCGACGAGCGCAGTTCCAGCATGTGCATCGCCTCGCGTGCGTTGAACTGCATCGAGTAGCGCAGGCGATACGCCATCGATACCGCGTACTGCGCCTGTTGCGGATATTCGTCCTTCAACGCGTCGAACAGCGCCGCCGATCGGGCCATCACATCGTCGAACACATCGGCGACACCGGCCTGCTCGACCAGCTCCGGCCGCACGTAGCCATGGTTCGGTGTCAGCGTCTGCCAGTCGATGGTGAGCATTCGGTGACGTTGCAGATCGCGAAACGCTCCGTAGTCGCTGAGAACGTCGAACCGGTAGTCCACCCGTTCGAACGCGCGACCCGGGCGGTGGCGACGGTTCTCCCGCTCGCCCACGTACGCCTTCAACAACGACAGCCGCTCGGTCGGGTCGAGCGTGCGCACCCGCTCCATCAGCTGGCTCTCCGGCAGATGAGTGTGGGGATAGCAGATCGCGGCCAGCAGCTTGTTCTCTGCGTCGGGGTCGAAGTCGACCAGCTGCACGGAAGGCGCCTGCTCGACCGGCGTGTCGCCGAACAACGATCCGACCAGTTCGTGCGTGTTCTCGCGCGTGGTGGTCAGGTAGTTCGACCAGCGGCCACCGCGGTCGGCGACGTCGACCCGGCGCAGGAAGCTGGGAATCACCTTGCGCAGTTCATGGAGCATCAGATCGGCGTAGTGCCGCGCCTCGGGCAGCGGGTGGGCGCGCATGCGCACGAGCAGTGCCTCGAAGGACTGACCAGAGCCGTAGATGCCGACGTTGGAGAGTGCCGCGGCCGGCAGGACTCCGCGCACCGCATCGAGGGCCTTGGCCCTCGTGGCCATCCGGTAGACGAAGTCGCTGTCGCCATCCTGTCGAGGAACGGTGCTGCGAACGTGCTCGGTGACGCGATTCAGCAGCAAGGTGTAGCTGTCGAACATCCTGTCCATGTCGCCGACGTATCGAGTGCCGAACCGGCTGCTGAGGATGGCTGGGTCGCGGTAGAAGCGGTATCGACCGCCAAGCCGAGCGTCGTAGGCGATGTAGCGCGTGCTCTGCTCGAGGTAGCTCATCAGGCGACCCCATTCGAGGACCTTGGTGAGGATGTTCGACGCCTGCTCGCAGGCCAGATGCACGCCGCCGAGCTGGGCGACCGAGTCGTCGCCGTACTCGAAGAACACCTTCTCGTACAGCTCCTCGGCCCGTTCGAGGCCGACCGTCGCATCCACCGACACGTCGCCGGCGATGTCCAGATCGCCGACGAACTCGTCGAGGAACAGCCGGCGCAGGCTCTTCGGGCTGCGGCTGTAGCGGGCGAACAGCGCGCCCTTCACGACCTCGGGCAGGTTGACCAGAGCGAACACCGGGCCGTCGAGATTCGTGAAATACCTACGGAGGATGTCTTCCTCCTCCGGCGTGAATTCTTCTGGGACGTAGACCGTCACGAGCGGTCATCCTACGAGCCGGGTCTCGGGCGAGGAGGGATAGTCCCGGCGCCCCCCGCCCCACCGGGTCGCTAGAAGACCGTCACGCCCTGGGGCCGGCGATCGAACTCGGCGCGCACCTGCTGGAGCAGCGTCGGCGACGTCCAGAGGTCGACGATGGTCATCGCCATCGCCTTCGCCCCATCGATCACCGCCCGATCGCCCTCGGGGCCACCTGCATACCCCGCGAAGTCCAACGAGTGGATCGGCACGCCGTGCGGAGCGACCTTGATCATCGGGTGGATCGACGGCACCAGGTAGCTGACGTTGCCCATGTCGGTGCTGCCCGTGACCTTTCGACCGGTCACCGCCGGGTCGAGCACCTTTCGGCCGACCCGCGCCGCGTTCGCGACGTACGAACCGACCATCGGAGCGTTGTCGATCATGTCGGCGTAGAACTCCCCCACCCACGCATGCTCCACGGTGCAGCCACATGCGGTCGCGCCGGCCTCCAGGCAGGTGAGCACCCGCTGCTTCAACGGCTGCAGCGAATCCAGCGTGGCCGACCGGATCAGCCAGTTCGTGGCGGCGTGAGACGGCACGATGTTCGGCTTGTCGCCGCCCTTGGTGATGATGCCGTGCACCCGTTCGTTGGTCCGGATGTGCTGCCGGAGGGCCGCCACGTTCATGTACCCCAGCACCGCTGCATCCAGCGCGTTGCGGCCGTCCCAGGGCGCAGCAGCGGCGTGTGAGGCCTTCCCGTGGTAGTCGACGTCGAGCTCTTGGATCGCCAGGCAGTCCATCTGCACCAGGTCTGCGTCCGCCGGGTGAATCATCATCGCCGCGTCGATGCCCGCGAACGCGCCCGCGCGGGCCATCTTCACCTTACCCCCGCCACCCTCCTCGGCCGGAGTGCCCATGATGCGCAGTCGGCCCCCTGCCTGTTCGGCGACGAACGCCGCGGCGATGCCGGCCCCGAGGCCTGCGGTGGCGATGACGTTGTGGCCGCAGGCGTGGCCGACACCGGGCAGTGCGTCGTACTCGCAGAGCACAGCGATGGTGGGGCCCTGCGACCCCACCATCGCGTCGAACGCGGTCGCCAGCCCGTGGGCGCTGCGCAGGGGCTCGATCCCCTGCTCGGCGAGCATGTTCGTGAGCAGTTCGTGAGCGAAGTGCTCCTCGTAGTTGAGCTCGGGGTGTTCGTGAATGGCCCGGCTGGCGCGGATCAGCCGGGGCGCGAGAGCGTCCACTCGGTCGCACACGGCCTGCTTCAGGGCATCGACGTCGTTCATGGGCCGACCATAGTTGTCCGTCAGGCGATGACGGTGAGGGCGTCGGGGACGACCGTGATCACCACGTCCAGCCCGTTCGCCGGTGCGGTGAGCCAGCGAACGCCGTCGACCCACAGCGATGAGCGCCCCGGCAGCGCCCACGTCGCCGTCGCCGTCTGGGTCGTGGCGAGGTCTGGATGCGGAAGGTGGGTGCCGGTCCTCGCCCGACGGCGGGCGACGAGCCTGGCTCGCCACGGCATCTGCGCCGACATCACCAGCACGTCCATCCTGCCGTCGTTCGGGTGCGAACGGGGCGCCAGATCGAGCGAGCCGATGTACTGCGCGTTCATCGCCCACCGTGCCTCACCGCGCCACGCCCGACCGCGGGCGACGACGTGGGCGACCGCCCAGGTGGTGCCGCCGCCGGCATCCACCCGCAGCACGTCGACCGGCGCTTGCGTCACGGTGCCGGGGAACCGCTCCGGTGTACCGCCACCCATCGTGCGGGCGAGGTCGCCGGCCGCAACCCCGAACGACGGAACAGGTTCACCTCGCTGCAGGTGCAGAGCGACCCATGCGCTTGCCTCGGCATCCGACCCGGCGAGGTGGAGGTCGGGAGGCGACGGAACAGCCTCGCCCCACGGCTCACCCCTGCGGATCACCATCGGGCACCGGTGCTTCGTCGATCTCGACCGCGCTCGACGCCTCGACGACGCCACGGAACAACGCGTCGGCGGCCTGCTCGGCCACCCGCCTGGTGTCGCGCAATGGGGCAACGAGCGCCAACTGCCGGACGAGATCGATGAGCTGCTTCATCGTGCGCACGAAGTCGCCGCCGGACAGCTCCTCCGCGGACACGACCTCGGCGAAGCCTTCGCCCGCCGCCCAGGCGAACGCCACCGCGATGAACGTGGGGTCGGGTGGTCGATGGACGGAGAGACCGTGCTGCTCCTCCATCTCCTGCAACTCGTAGCTCAGCTGCGCGATCGCCTGCCAGCGCCGCCGGGCGAGCGGCGACGGATACCAGGGCGCCGGCGGTGCCTCGGGACTGCGATGCTCGTACACGAAGACACTGGCCAGCGCGGCGAACCCGGCGGGGTCGAGCCCGTCGAACAGACCGCGCCGGACGCATTCGACGACGAGCAGGTCGCACTCGTGGAACGTGCGCGCCAAGATCTCGCCGGCCGGTGTCAGCGTCCAGCCTTCGACGTACCCCCAATGTCCGAGCACGTCCAGCACCTTGTCGAAGTCGCGCGCGATCGACTGGCTGCGCCCGCGCACTCGTTGGCGCAACTCCTCCACCTCACGGTTCACCCGTTCGGCTTGAACCGCCGCCTTCAGGCGGTCGTCGAGCTCGGGGTCGTCCTCCACCGGATGGGTGAACGGTTGATCCTCGGCGACGCGTCGAGCCTCCTTCACGTGCGACTTGGTCTCCGCCTTCTCCAGTCGGGCCGCCACGTCGCGCTGGAAGTCGTGTCGATTCGGTGCGTAGTCCGCCGGCAGGTCGATGCGTCCGATGGACTTCGGGGGCTCACCGAAGTCGAGCGGCGTCAGGATCACGGTCTCGCGGCGCGTGTTGATGCCCGTCACCCGAACCCCGCCCTTGCGATGAGCGCTGGTGAGGACCGCGACGCGTCCGGCGTACCGACCCTTCTCCGCCCAGATCACGTCGCCAGGCTTCAGCTTCATCAAGGCCAGCGACACCAGGTCGTCGCGGCCGACCGGACCGATGGAGCGCACCTCCTCGGCCGTGCGGAGCCGGCGACGGTACTCGTCGAGATCGCCGTACGGGCTGTGCGACTTCTCCACCAGGTCGGCCAGGTGCTGCTGTCGGCGCTCGAGCCGTGCCTCGATCTTCACGACGTCGCGGTCTGCCTGGTACTGGGCGAACGACAGGTTCAACAGGTGGTGGGCCCGTTCGCTCGTGTACGAACGCACGAGGTTGGCGGCCATGTTGTACGTCGGCCGGAACGCCGAGTTGAGATGGAACGTACGACTCGAGGCCAGCGCTGCGACCTGATCGAAGGGCACGAACGGGCTCCAGAGCACAACGGCATGACCGAGGTCGTCGAGCCCGCGCCGGCCGGCGCGACCGGTGAGCTGGGTGTACTCGCCAGGCGTGAGGAAGGTGTGGTGATCGCCCGTGAACTTGCTGAGCTTCTCGATGACGACCGACTTGGCCGGCATGTTGATGCCGACGGCAAGGGTCTCTGTGGCGAACACCACCTTCACCAGCCCCTCGACGAAGCACGCCTCGACGACCTCCTTGAACGGCGGCACCATGCCCGCGTGGTGGGCCGCGACGCCGCCCTCGAGCTGGGCGAGGAACTGCCCGTAGCCGAGCACGGCCAGATCGGCCGGGTCCATCGCGCCGAGTCGAGCGTCGACGATCTCGCGGATCCGGTCTCGCTCGGCACCACTCGTGAGCCTGATTCCCGCGGCCAGACAGCCCTTCGCCGCCTCGTCGCACTGGTTGCGGCTGAAGATGAAGAAGATCGCCGGCAACATCCCGTTGCGCTCCAGCACATCGACCGTCTCCAGCCGCGACGGGGCGAACAGCTTCCGACGACCACCGCGCATGTTGCGGTTGCCCTTGCCGTTCTTCCCCGCCCGCGTCCCTTCCTCGTCGAGGCGCATCGCGTCGTGGTTCGCACGCCCGTTCACCAACGTCGGAAGCAGATGCAGTCGATCGTGGGTCTTGTCGCCGATGAGGTACAGGTTGTCGAGGCGCACGGGACGCTGGTCCTCGACGATCGCACGGGTGGGTCCGCGGACGGTGCTGATCCAGTCGGCGAGCTCCGACGCGTTGCTCACCGTCGCCGACAGGCACACGAGGCGGATGTGCGCCGGCAGGTGGACGATCACTTCCTCCCACACCGGGCCGCGATACGTGTCCTGGAGGAAGTGCACCTCGTCGAGCACCACTGCGTCGAGCTCGCGCAGGCCAGGACTGCGCGCATAGATCATGTTGCGCAACACCTCGGTCGTCATCACGACCACCGCTGCGTCGCCGTTGATCGAGTTGTCGCCCGTCAACAGGCCGACGCGGTGCGGGCCCAGCCGGTCCACGAGGTCGTGGAACTTCTGGTTCGACAACGCCTTGATCGGCGCGGTGTAGAACGCTCGCTTGCCGTCGGCCATCGCCACGTCGATCGCGTACTCGGCGACGACGGTCTTGCCGCTGCCCGTCGGAGCGGCGACGAGCACGGACTCACCGTCGTCGAGTGCGTCGAGCGCTCGGACCTGGAAGCCGTCGAGCGGGAACGTGTAATGGGCGATCAACTCGGCCCGGTCGCGACGCACGGGACCGCTCGCGTCAGCCCGCCGCGTCGGCCGCGGCCTCTGCTGCCGACTTGCGCCTCTGCATGATCGTGCCGATGATCACCGCGATCACGTAGAACAGCGACATCGGTCCCGCCATCGCCATCATGCTGTAGGGGTCGCCGCTGGGTGTGATCACCGCGGCGATGACGAAGATGATGAGGATCGCGTACCGCCACTGCTTGCGCAGCGTCTGGGGTGTGACCACACCGACCAGCTGCAGGAACACCAGCACGACCGGGAACTCGAACGTGATGCCGAAGGCGGCGATCATCAGCCCGAACAGACTGACGTACTTGCTGATCTGGAAGTTGGCCTTCACATCGGTGCCGGCCCAGGAGATGAGGAAGTCCAGCGCCGGCGTCAGCGTCCAGTAGGCGACGGCGCCGCCGAGCGCGAACAGGAACACCGACGACAGGATGAAGGGAATCGCGTACTTCTTCTCCTTCGCATGCAGCGCGGGCACCACGAATCGCCACATCTGCCACAGGATGACCGGTAGCGCAAGGATGATGCCGCCGTAGGTGCAGATCGACAGCCGGGTGGTGAAGCCTTCGAGTGGACCGAGGAAGAACAGGTCGCAGTTCAGCTTGCCCTTCTTCTGCGCACACAGGTCCTCGTACGGCCCACGCATCCACGCCAGCACGTGGTCGTACGCGGCGAGCAGGACGATGATGCCGAGCACGATGGCGAGCACCGACCGGATCAGCCGCGTACGGAGCTCACCGAGATGCTCGATGAGCGTCATCCGGTCGTCGGGTGTGCTGACCTTCGGCTTCTGCTCCCGAGCGGAGAAGGGCAACTTCATTCGACGGCGTCCCCGGGTTCGAGGCTCGACCCAACCGCGTCATCGACCCCTGCGGGCGAGCTCTGGGCGGAGGGCGTCCGCGATCGGCGCGGACTCGCCGATCCGAAGTTGAGACCGGAATCGTTCACCTCGTCGTTGGCGGCCGAGCCATCGGACGCATCGATGGTTGCCTCCGCGCGAGTGCGACGAGGTGTGGTGGTGCCGAAGTTGAGGCCCGAATCCGTCGCCGCGGCGTCGGTTGGCGCGGCCTCCGCCGCGGGCGCAGCCACCTGGTCGGTTGCCGTGCCGCTGATGATCGCACCGAGGTCGAAGTTGGTGGCACTGCGCATGAGGTCGCCGGTCTCGCGGAGCTCGCGAAGCGGTTCGTCGAGCGCGCTACGGATCTCCCCCTGGAAGCCGTTGGCCATCTTCTTGAACTCGGCATAAGCGCGTCCGAACTTGCGGATCGCGTCGGGAAGCTTCTCCGGACCGAGGATGATGAGCGCGACCACCAGCAGGAA
>JAYVMH010000279.1:0-13136 GCA_043759015.1 Actinomycetota bacterium | reverse complement strand
ACGGCGGCGCTGCTGGCCGACGGGTGGACGGACCTGGTCGCCGCCGACCCGGCCGCGGCGATAACGCTCCTGGCCGAGGAGGCCGGGCGGGCCCGCTCGGCCGTCCCGGTGGCCGACCTGGCCATGCTGTGGGGCGCCGGCATCGAGGCCGACGCCACGTCGGCCGTGGTCGTCGACGGCCTGCTCCAGGCCGGCGCCGAGCGCGCGAGCCGCTTCGTCGTCGTCGCCACCGACGGGATCACGGCCCACGACGCCGCGACGAGCGCCACGGTGGCCGTCGGCGGGTTCGACCCCGCGCTTGCACTGCGCCGGGTGACGGCATTGGGCCATGCTGCCGAGGTGCTCGGTGACGCTGCCGCCGCGGCGCGGGCGATCGCCGCCGGCCGTCGCGCCCTCGCCACGCAGATGATCGGCGCCGTCGACCAGATGCTCGCCGACACCGTCGCCCACGTGACCGATCGTCACCAGTACGGGCGCGCCATCGGCTCGTTCCAGAGCGTGAAGCACCGCCTCGCAGATGTCAGGGTTGCCGCCACCGCCGCCCGCTCGGGGACGGCAGCGGCCTGGGAGACGGGGGATGCCGTCAGCGCCATCGCCGCCAAGTGCCTCGCCGGCCGCGCCCAGCAGCTGGCGTCGACGCACTGCTTCCAGGTGCACGGCGGCATCGCCTTCACCGTCGAGCACGGCTTCCAGCAATGGGTGCGCCGCGGGCTGCTTCTCGACCTGCTCCTCGGCGGCCACGAGCAGCTCACCACCGAGCTCGGGCGGCGCCTCCTCGACGGCGGGCGGGTGCCCCGCGTGCCGTCCCTGCATGGCGCGCCCACGAAAGGCTGAATGGTGGATCTCTCCGGCGCCGCCATCGTCGGCATCGGCCGCACGGCGTTCACCCGTCGATCTGGTCGCACCGGCCTCGCGCTCGCGGCGGAAGCCGTGCGAGCCGCGCTCGACGACTGCGGGCTCGCGGCGGCCGACGTCGACGGCATAACGTGCTTCTCCACCGGCGACCCGGCGACGCCGACGCGCGTGGCCTATGCCATCGGCATCGACGACGTAGGTTGGGCGGTGACGACGCACGCCGGCGGCAACGCAGTGGCGACGGTGATGGCCAACGCCGCGGCCGCGGTGATCACGGGGTTGGCCGATGTCGTCGTCGTGTACCGCGTGCTCGACGCCGACGTCCGGTTCGGCAAGGTCACCGGCCCGGTGGCAGTGCCCGGGCCGGAGCAGTTTGCCGGCCCACACGGCTACCTGGTGCCACCCCAGTGGTTCGCCATGTGGGCCAAGCGCCAGCACGTGTACGGCTCCACCAGCGAAGACCTCGGGGCGATCGCGATCAACAACCGGGCGCACGCGGCGAACAACCCGCACGCCATCGCCCGCGACCCGATCACACTCGACGACTACCTGGCCGGCCGCTGGGTGGTCGAGCCGTTCCGGGTGTTCGACTGTGCGTACGAGGTGGACGGCGCGGTGGCCCTCGTGGTGACGAGTGCGGAGCGGGCGGCCGACCTGCGCCACGCCCCCGTCTACCCGATCGGCGCCGCCGACTCGATCGGCGCCGCCGACTCGACCGGCGCCGGTGGCATGCCCGACCTGTGGGACGACCAGACGGCGATGTACTCGCGCGACGCCGCGCCGAGGCTGTGGGCCCGCACCGGACTCCGCCCGGCCGACATGGACCTCGCCTGCATGTACGACTGCTTCACCTACACGATCATGGCGACGTTCGAGGACTTCGGCTTCTGCGAGAAGGGCGGCGTCGGCGACTACTTCCGAGAGGGGCGGGCGACGTACGGCGGCGACGTCGTGGTGAACCCACACGGCGGACTGCTGTCCGAGGGCTACCTCCACGGGCTCAACCACCACTTCGAGGCCGTCCTCCAGCTGCGCGGCGGCGCCGGCGTGCGCCAGGTTCCCGACGCCCAGCTCGCTCTCGTCACCGCCGGTGCCGGCCCGTACGGCGGAGCGATCGTGTACGGCGGTCACGCCCGTGAGCGCTCCGGCGATCGACCCTCGCACCCTGCCGCCACCGCAACCGTCGCCCGACATCGACACCGCGCCGTTCTGGGCGGCGACCGCCGCCGGACAGCTGCAGCTCTGCCGCTGCCGGTCGTGCCGGCGCTGGCAGCAGCCGCCTCTCGAGCGCTGCCGGCGGTGTTCCGGGCCGACTGCGTTCGAGCCGGTCAGTGGCGAGGGCACGATCTACACCTTCATCGTGCAGCGCCAGCCGGCCGTGGTCGGCTACCTGGACGGCGCCCCGTACGCCGTCGCCCTCGTCGAGCTCGACGAGCAGCCGGGGCTCCGGCTGCCCGGTTGCGTCATCGACATCGCCCCCGGCGATGTGTGCATCGGCCTGCGCGTGCGCGCCCGCATCGAGCACCTGCCTGGAGGCGACTTCTTCGTACCCGTGTTCGCGCCGGCGACCGCCTGACACACGACGCCGAACGTCGGGACAGCGACTACGGGCACCAGTGAGGCGCGAGCCGACTACGTGATGACGAGACCGGCCGGGAAAGCGCCGAAGAGCTTGCGGATGCCGACGCCCAGCTCGCCCACCGTCAGCGCTTCGCCGGTCTTCGACGCGTAGCTGCCGTCGATCGTGTAGCCGCCGACGCGCATCACCGTGCTGCCGTCGACGCGCAGCACCTGGCCCGTCAACCAGCCGGACTCCTCGCTACACAGCCAGGCGACGACGGGCGAAGCGTTGGCGGGGTCGAGCCGGTCCCACCCCTTGCCTTCGGCGGTCATGCCGATCGAGGACAGCATGCGGGTGGCGGCGATCGGCGAGATGCAGTTCGCGGTCACGCCGTAGCGCTCCATCTCCATAGCCGTCACCACGGTGAGCGTGGCAATCGCCGCCTTGGCCGGGGCGTAGTTCGCCTGGCCGACGTTGCCCCACAGCCCGGCGCCCGACGTGGTGTTCACGATCCGCCCGCTCACCGGCCTACCGGCCTTGCCCTGCTCGCGCCAGTACCCGCACGCATGGCGCAGGACGGTGAACGTGCCCTTCAGGTGCACGTCGATCACGGCGTCGAAGTCGTCCTCGCTCATCGACGTGAGCATCCGGTCGCGCAGGAAGCCGGCGTTGTTGACGACCGCGTGCAGGTCTCCGAACCGTTCGACGGTCGACTGCACGAGCGAGGCCATCGCGTCCCAGTCGGACACCGATGCACCGTTCGTGACCGCGGTACCACCCATCGCCATGATCTCCTCGACCACCTCGTCGGCCGGCGACGGCCCGTCGGCCTCGGCGTCGCCGCGCAGGCTCACGTTGAGGTCGTTGACCACCACCGTCGCCCCGTTGCGGGCCAGCTCCAGCGCGTGCTCGCGGCCGAGCCCCCGGCCGGCACCCGTCACGATCACCACCCGGCCGTCGAGCAGCCCCATGTCAGCGTCCCTTCCACTGCGGTGCGCGCTTTTCGGCGAAGGCGACCGCGCCCTCGCGCGCGTCCTCGCTGGCGAACACCGGACCGGTGATCTTGCGGACGTGGTCGCCGTTGTCGGGGCCGACCTCCTCGCGCATGAGGCGCTTGGTCGCCTGCACGGCGAGCGGGCCGTTGGCGTTGATCATCGTCGACAGCGCGCGGGCGGCCGACATCACCTCGCTGCCCTGCACCACCCGGTTGATGAGACCGAGCTCGAGTGCTCGTGCGGCCGAGATCGGCTGCCCGGTGAGCCCCATCTCGAGCGCCACCTGCAGCGGGATCCTGGTGGGCAGCCGGGTGCCGCCCCCGGCGGCCACCAGCCCACGAGTCACCTCGGGGATGCCGAACTTGGCGTGCTCAGCGGCCACCACGAGGTCGGCGCGCATCATCACCTCGAACCCGCCGGCCACCGCGATGCCGTTCACCGCGGCGATCACCGGCTTGGGGCAGCTCGACAGCATGGCGAGCCCCTCGCCGACCGCCGTCATGTCCTCGCCGGCGGCGAACGCCTTCAGGTCCATGCCGGCGCAGAAGATCTTCTCGCCGGCACCCGTGACGATGACCGATCGCACCGCGGGGTTCGTCGCGGCGTCGCGCAGCGCGTCGACGAACCCCTGCCCGACGGCCGGGTTCAGGGAGTTGCCGGCCTCAGGCCGGTTGATGGTGAGGACGAGCGCGCCCTCCTGCAGTTCGGCGAGAACGCTCATGGATGGGATCCCTTCGGCCGGATGGCGGTTCAACGGGCGAGCGGGTCGCGGGGCAGTCCCAGGATCCGCTCGGAGATGATGTTGCGGACGATCTCGGACGTGCCGCCGGCGATCGTGAGGCAGCGGTCGAACAGGTACTGGAACCGTACCCGCGGCTCGGCGTCGGCGTACCCGGCTTCGCCGGCGATGCGCAGCGCGAGCGAGCTCACGCGCTGGGCGTGCTCGGCCGACAGGAGCTTGGTGACCGCGCCCTCGGGGCCCGGCCCGCTGCCGATGACCGCCCGCATCACCTGACGCAGGTTGAGCGCGGACATGGCGTGGCTCTCGGCGAGCGTTGCGCCGAGCTCGACCGCCACTGCACGGTCGCCCGGCGCGTAGCGCGTCGCCAGCCGCACGAGCTCGGCGTCGCCGATCACGTCGCGGTTGCTCTTGTTCCCGCCGATCGAGACGCGCTCGTTGCCGAGCGTGGCGCGGGCGACCGTCCAGCCTTGGTTGATCTCACCGACCACGTCGTCGTCCGGTACGAACACGTCGTCGAAGAACACCTCGTTGAACAGCGACTCGCCGGTGATCTCCCGCAGTGGGCGCACGTCGACGCCCTTGGCCTTCATGTCGATGGCAAAGGTGGAGACACCGGCGTGCTTCGCCACGTCGGGGTCAGTGCGCACGGTGGCGAGCCCCATCGTGCTGTGCTGCGCCGCGCTCGTCCACACCTTCTGCCCGTTCACCAGCCAGCCGCCGTCGACGCGCGTCGCCTTCGTGCGGATGGCGGCGGCGTCGGAGCCGGCGTTCGGCTCGCTGAACAGCTGGCACCAGTAGTGCACGCCGTCGAGGCTCGGGCGGATCCAGCGCGCCAGCTGGTCGTCGTCACCGTGCTGGATCAAGGTGAGCAGCACCCAGGTGCCGATGCCGAGCTGCGGGCGCTCGACGTCGGGCAGCTCCTCGTCGATCACCAGCTGCTCCACGGCGCCGGCGGCCCGACCGAAGGGCTTCGGCCAGTGCGGCATGCAGTAGCCCGACTCGATGAGCGCCGGGAGCTTCTCGTCCGGCGCCAGGGCGTCGTACCTCGCCTTGAACGCGCACGCCTCGGCCCGGAAGCGATCGGCCTCCTCGGGCAGCTCGATGCTCTCATCGGCCGTCGCGCCGTCGCCGACGAGACGCGTGACGTCGACCGCGGCGTCGAGATCGAACAGCGCGCTCAGCGCGGCGGCCCGTCGCAGGTACAGATGCGCGTCGTGCTCCCACGTGAACCCGATGCCGCCGAGGATCTGGATGTTCTTCTCGGCGCAGCGACGGTACGCGGGGAGCGCTTGAGTCGCTGCCACGGCACCGGCTACGCCACCCTGGCCGCCGCGCCCCGAGGCGCGTGCTGCATCCCATGCCACGGCGGCAGCGAGCTCGACGTCGACGAGCATGTTGGCGAGATGGTGCTTCACCGCCTGGAACGAGCCGATCGTGCGGCCGAACTGCTCGCGCACCTTGGCGTACTCGACCGCCATCTGCAGGGTCGCCGCCGCGCCACCGGCCGCTTCGGCGGACGCCAGCGTGCGGGCGACGGCGAGGGCGGTGCTCGCCCCGCCGACGACGACGTCGTCGCCGGCCACGCCGTCGAGCACGAGACGCACGACGCGCCGCGTCGGGTCGAGGCTGTCGACCGTGATCACCGTCAGCCCGGCGGTGCGCACGAGGGCGAGGTCGTCGCCGACGCGCACGATGACGAGCCCGGCCTGGGCGCCGCCGAGCACCAGGCTCGACGTGCCGCGCAGCGTGCCGTCGGTGCCCCGCTCGACCGAGCCGGCCAGCGCAACGGCGCCCAGCATCGAGCCGTCGGCGAGCCCGGGCAGGAGGGCCTTGCGCTGCGCGTCGGAACCGACGGCATCGATCACGCCCGACGCGATCACGGTGGGCAGGAACGGCCCCGGCGCCGCCGCGCCCCCGAGCGCCTCGAGCACCACGGCGAGCTCGCCGAAGCCGTACCCCGAGCCCCCGACCTCCTCGGGTAGGTGCAACCCGAGCCATCCCATCGAGCAGAGCTCGTCCCAGAACGCCGGGAGGTCGTCGCTGCCCGCCTCGAGCAGCGAGCGGGACGCCGCGAGCGCGTGGCGGTCGGTCAGGAACGCCTTCGCGATCTCGGCGAGCTGACGGTGTTCCTCGGTGAGTGCGATGGGCATGGCAACGGGCTCCGGATCGGGTCGTGCGGCACGGCGACCGCGGGTCAGCGCTTCGAACGGTTGGTGAACTCGGCGATCTTGTCGAGGTGCTCGCGGGTCTGCAGCAGCTGCGTGTTCGCCATGCGGTCGATGTGGCGGGCCGTGCGACGGTCGCTGTCGACGGCGGCGTCGATCGCGATCTTCGCCAGCCCGATCGCCTCGGCCGAGCTCGTGATCAGCTTGCGCACCCAGGCCTGAACGGCCTCGGTGAAGCCCTCGTCCGGGAACACCCGGTGCACGAACCCCATGGCCACGGCTTCGGACGCGGTGACGTTCTCGCCGGCCATCGCCACCCATCGCGCCCAATGTGGTCCGACGATGCGCGTGAAGCGGCTGATGCCGCCAGAGCCCGGGAGCACGGCGAGGTTGGGGATCTCGGGCAGCCCGAAGATCGCCCGCTCGCTGGCCAACCGGAAGTCGCACGACGAAGCCATCTCGACCCCGATGCCGAGGCACGGTCCCTGGGCGGCGAGCACGACCGGCTTCTCGAGCCGCTCCAACTCGTCGAACAGCTCGTGCAGGCGGCGGTAGTTGCGGCGCAGGGCGACGCCCGAAGCCGGTTGGACTCCCATCTCGCCGATGTCCTTGCCGGCGGTGAAGTAGCGCCCTTCTCCGGTGATGACCAGCGCACGGACGGCGTCGTCGTCGCCGAGATCGCGAACGGCGACTCGCATCTCGTCGAGCATGTCGTCGGTGATCGCGTTGAGCTTTCGGTCGCGGGTGAACGTGAGCGTGATGATGCCGTCAGCGTCGACCCGACGGATGTCGGCGCCGGGCGCCGCCGGATCGCTCACACCAGCTCCAGCACCAGGGCAGAGCCCATGCCCCCACCGGCGCACATCGCGACGCAACCCACCGACAGGTTCCGGCGCCGCAGCTCGTGCACCATGCTCACCACCATACGGGCACCGGTGGCGGCGATCGGGTGGCCGAGTCCGCAGCCCGACCCGTTCACGTTGGCGATGCTGTGGTCGATCCCGAGGATGCGGGTGGAGGCCACCGCCATCGAGCAGAACGCCTCGTTGATCTCGAACAGGTCGACGTCGGCCAGCGTCATGCCCGCTCGGGCGAGGGCCTTCGGGATCGCGCGCGTCGGGGCGAGCCCGGTGAGCACCGGATCGATGCCCACGGACGCCCAGGCGACGATCCTCGCCAACGGCGTCGCTCCCTGCTCGCGGGCGGCGTCGTCGCTCATCAGCATGACCGCAGCCGCGGCATCGTTCAGTCCGGCGGCGTTGCCGGCCGTCACCGTGGCGTTCGGCAGCTCGGGGTGCAGCACCTTCAGCGAGGCGAGACGCTCGAGCGTGGTGTCGCCGCGCGGGTGCTCGTCCCGGGCGAACATCCGCGTGCCGCCGGCGCCATCGGCCACCTCGACGGGGACGATCTCGTCGTCGAACCGTCCGCTCTCGACGGCGGCCGACGCTCGTTGGTGCGAGTGGAACGCCCATTCGTCGGCCTGCTCGCGGGTCACCCCGGCCTCGCGGGCCGTGTTCTCGCCCACCGTGATGCTCATGTCCCAGGCCGGCGCCGCCGGGCTGTCCGGGTGCGACTCGGGCGCCCACGACTGCGGGTCCCTCCCCGACGCCGGAACCGACTTGAGCAGCTGCGGCGTCGAGCTGAGGCTCTCGGTGCCGCCGGCGAGCACGACACGATCCATGCCGGCCCGGATGCTCGCCGCGCCGATCTGCACAGCGCTGAGGCCGCCGGCGCAGTGCCGATTGTTGGCGAGGCCCGGCACGTCGAGCAGCCCGAGCCTGTTCGCCACGAAGCGGGCGATCACCCCGCCGCCCTGCATCGACTCGGCGAGCACGACGTCGTCGATCAGCGCCGGGTCGATGCCCGCCCGGTCGATGGCACCGCCGAGGGCGATCTGGGCGAGGGCGGCCGCATCGACGTCGACGAGCGAACCGCGGTGGGCACGGCCGATCGGCGTGCGGGCTCCGGCGACGATCAAGGCTTCAGGCATGGACGGATTCTGACATAGGTGTCACCGCACGCAAACACGCGTGCGTTGTCAGCTGAGGTGAACCATCGCCGAATCGAGCAGTCGACCGCGACCGGCGAGCATCGACTCGATGTTCACGCCTGGCTGCGGCAGCTTCCGGTTGTTCTTGATGATCAGGGCCGATGCCGCCGCCTGCTTGTAGCGAACGAGCGCGTCGAACCAGCCGAGCCCGTCGATCCGGACGCCGGTCGACGCTTCGTAGATCGCGATGAGCGCACCTGGCTCGGGCAGACCGGTTTCGGTGCGCCGGGCGTTCGGGTGCCCTGGATCGGTGTTCAGCAGGAACCAGGCGAGGTCGAGTCGGCGGTCGCCGAGCGACCAGATCTCCCAGTCGATCAGCGCGTCGACCGAGCCGCCGCTGCACTGCATGTTCCCCAAGCGGAAGTCGCCGTGCAGCACCGAGGGCGGCAGCGACCCGGGCACGGCGAGGAGCAATGCGTCGCGGACCGGTTCGTGGCCCGCCTGGAGGTCGTCGTCGACCGACCCGAAGGCCCGGGCCCACCGCTCGACCTCGGCCGTGAGGTCGGTGATGCGCTCACCGGCGAGGCGCGGGTCGGTGACGTCGACGGCGTGCAGGGCCCCGGCCAGCCGCGCGGCAGCGAACGCACGGGACCCGATCTCGCTTGCGCTAGCCGCAGAGTCCGCTGGCGTGAGCACCGGCTCGTACGACTCGCCGGCGATGAACGACATCACGAACAGCGGCGGCACCTCGGGCGGCGCGCCCACGCTGGTGCCGTACACCTCGGGCACCCGTGCGCTGAGCTCTGCCGCCTGCCCGTCGTGCAGCACGTCGAACAGTCGCGCCTGGCGCAGCACGTCGCGGTTGCGCACCGGCTCGAGCCCTGGCGGTGCCACCTTGATGACCGCACGGAGCACCTCCCGCGCGTCATCCGCCGCGGCAAGGTGGAGGTCCGCCGAGTACGTCAAGCTCGACGTGCCTCCGACCAGCTGCTGCACGTCGGCGATCGTCGCGCCGGGGAACCGGTCGCCGACGGCCGCAGTAGCCCGCGCCGCAAGGTCGTTCGCGTCCAGCTGCGTCACCGCCATGTCTCGGTCCCCTCCACGTCTCGGCCCGATCCTTGCGCATCCCGTCCGGCCCAGGCGAACGACCCTCGCCGATCCCGGTACTCGCGAGCACACCGGTCGCCGTTCGCTGACGGCCGCGGTACCATCGGATCTGACGACGCCGTCACCGAAGCGGTGGTGGGAGGCGTCGACCGAGCCCTAGGGGAACGCGATGGATGCCAACGACATGATCCTCGTCAGCGTCGACGATCACGTGATCGAACCGCCGACGATGTTCGATGCCCACATCCTGGCGAAGTACCGCGACGACGCGCCGAAGATCCAGGAGGACGCGAGCGGCGGCCAGTACTGGTTGTTCGAGGGGCAGCGGGCCCAGAACATGGGGCTCAACGCGGTCGCCGGCTGCCCGCCCGAGGAGTACGGCCTGAACCCGCTCCGCTTCGACCAGATGCGCCCCGGCTGCTACGACATCCACGAGCGCATCCGCGACATGAACGCCAACGGCGTCCTCGGCTCGATCAACTTCCCGACGTTCGTGCACTTCTGCGGCCAGTTGTTCCTGCGGGCCGTCGACAAGGATCTGGCCCACGCCTGCGTGCAGGCCTACAACGACTGGCACATCGACGAGTGGGCGGGCGCCTACCCCGAGCGGATCATTCCGATGACGATCATGCCCTTGTGGGATCCGCAGCTCATGGCCGCGGAGATCCACCGCGCCGCCGCCAAGGGATGCCACGCCGTCACCTTCTCCGAGAACCCGGAGAAGCTCGGCCTGCCCGGCCTGCACGTCGACCACTGGGACCCGTTCTTCGCCGCCTGTCAGGAGACCGACACCGTCGTGTGCATGCACATCGGGTCGTCGTCGTCGATGACGGTCACCTCGATGGACGCCCCCGCCGACGTGAGCATCGCGATCACGCCGATGAACTCGTTCCTCGCGCTGAACGACCTGATGTGGACGCCGATCTTCAAGAAGTTCCCGGAGATCGTCATCGCCCTGTCCGAGGGGGGCATCGGATGGATCCCGTACGCGCTCGAGCGCATGGACTACACCTACAACCACCACCATGCGTGGACGGGGGCCGACTTCGGCGGCAAGGTGCCGAGCGATCTCTTCTACAAGCACTTCTCCACCTGCTTCATCGACGACCGGGCCGGCATCGAGATGCGCCACCGGGTGGGCATCGACCGGATCACGTGGGAGTGCGACTACCCGCACTCCGACAGCACGTGGCCGCACTCGGCGGACCTGCTCGCCCACTCGCTCGAGAGCGTGCCGGACGACGAGATCGACAAGATCACGCACCTCAACGCGATGAGGCTCTACCGATTCGACCCGTTCGCGATCCGGCCGCGCGAGAAGTGTACGGTCGGCGCGCTGAAGGCCGAAGGCGCCGACGTCGACATCTCGATCCAGAGCATGGGGCGCCCGAAGGGCACCCCGTTCACCGCTCGCGAGCTCGCCGCGCTGGCCGGACGGGACTCCGAGAAGTAGGAGACCGCTCCGCTGGCACGGCGTCGTGGCCCCCGCGGGCGTCTCGCTCAGCGCCGGATCGACGGGCACGAGGACGGACGATGACGACCACCGACGGCACGACGAGCATCTGGTACGCCGACGGTCCGGGTAGCCCGCGCACCGGGCCGGCCGACGCCGCTCGGCTCGCCGGCGTAGCGGGCGACGCCACGCCGCTCGTGACGCTTGGCTGGACGGTGGAGCGCCACGCGTGGATCGACGACCCGGGGTTCCGCGCCCGTACGGTCTTGGCCGGCTACGGGCTCGGGCGGGCGGTCAACGACGGCCGCATCGTGCCGATGGCGACGCGCCTGTCGGCCGTCGCGTCACTGATCGAGTCCGAGCCACCCCACGTCGGAGTCGTATCGGGTGTGCGCCGGGGTCGTTCCCTGGTGTTCGGCGAATCGGTCGGCTGGGCCGACGTGCTCGCCCGCACGGCAAGTCACGTCGTCGTCGAAGTGAACGACGATGGCCCCG
This sequence comes from Actinomycetota bacterium, assembly GCA_043759015.1. Taxonomy (GTDB): domain Bacteria; phylum Actinomycetota; class Acidimicrobiia; order Acidimicrobiales; family Ilumatobacteraceae; genus UBA668. Next base: position 1,773 of record JAYVMH010000279.1, on the reverse strand, counting down.
ACCTGGGCGGACCCGAGATCACGGGCGAGATCGTGGCCACCGTTGCCCGGCCGCCGGCCGCGGTCGCCGCGGCGTCCTCCCGACCGGCGGACGCCATCGACATGCGCATCGGCGCCCTAGTCGCGTCCTTGCTCCCGGACGACCCGACGTTGCAGTTCGGCCCGGGAGGCATCGGCGAGGGGATCGCCCGCGCCCTCGACCGCCCGGTGCGCATCTGGTCCGGCCTCGTCACCGACTCGATGGCCGAACTGCAGCGGCGCGGCCTGCTGCTCGCCCCCGTCGTGGCAGCCTACGCCTGGGGTGGCGAGCCGATCCGGGCCCTTGCCGATGCCGGCATGCTCACCCTCAGGTCGACCACCACGACGCACGACCTGTCGGCGATCTCGGCGATCCCCCGGTTCGTCGGCTGCAACACCGCCCTTCAGGTCGGGCTCGACGGCGCCGTGAACGTCGAACGGGTCGGGCGGCGCATCATCGCGGCGATCGGCGGGCACGCCGACTTCTGCGTCGGCGCGTCCCGATCGGTGGGAGGGCTCTCGGTGATCGCCGTGCGGTCGACAGCCAACGACGGTTCGTCGACGATCGTGGCGACGGTCGACGTCGTGTCGACGGCGCGGTCCGACGTCGACGTCGTGGTCACCGAGCACGGCATCGCCGACCTGCGCGGCGTCGACGACCCGGAGCGAGCCCGTCGGTTGACAGCGATCGCCGCGCCGGAGCACCGCGACCGGCTGCGGGCGAACCGACAGGAGGTGCCGGCATGAAGGGTGCGGTGTACCACGGCCCGCGGGACATCCGCATCGAGGAGGTGCCCGAGCCGGTGCCCGGTCCGGGCGAACTGCTCGTCGAGGTCGCCCGGAACGGCATCTGCGGCAGCGACCTGCACACCTACGTCGGCGCGGCGAAGGGCGGCGCGGCTATGCACGTGCCGGGCATCGTGCTCGGCCACGAGTTCTCCGGCATCGTGCGCGCTCTCGGCGACCCGACCCCTGGCGCGGTCGGCGCGGTCGGCGCGGCCGGACCGGGCGCCGTCACGGTCGGCTCGGCCGTGGCGATCGCGCCGATCGAGTGGTGCGGCCGGTGCTACGCCTGCACGCACTCGTGGCCGCAGATGTGCCGCAAACTCGCGCTGTACGGCGGCTACCGCCTGCCGCTCCACGGAGGGCTCGCTCCCTTCGTCGTGGTGTCGCGCCGGTCGGCCTTCCTCGTACCCGACGGCCTCGGCGTCGCCGAGGCGGCGCTCGCCGAGCCGATGGCGGTCGCCGTCCACGCCGTCCGCCGGGCACCGGCCACGCTCGGCTCCGCGGTGCTTGTGCTCGGCGCCGGGCCGATCGGGCTCGGCGTGCTGCAGGCGGTGATCGCCGCCGGCGCGACCACCACGATCGTCTCGGAGATCTCCGAGGCCCGCCGGGCCGCCGCCCGGCGGCTGGGTGCCTCGGTCGTGATCGACCCCCGCACCGACGAACCGCACGCGGCGGCCCGGGATCTCACCGGCCACGGCGTCGACCTCGTCTTCGAGACCACCGCGAACAGCACCGCTCTCGGCCAGGGCATCCGGGCCCTGCGCCCACGGGGCACGCTCGTGAGCCTCGCCGGCTGGGGCGAGCTGGCGTCGGTGGACATGGGCCTGTCGATGGCGAAGGAGATCGACGTCCGCTTCACGATGACATACGAGCCGGCGGTCGACTACCCGGCCACCCTCGCCATGCTGGCAACCGGTGCCTTCGACCCCCGCGTGCTCATCAGCGACCACATCCCGCTCGACCGGCTGGT